>NZ_HG315671.1:3359057-3659057 GCF_000723205.1 Formosa agariphila KMM 3901
CTTCCAACTTCCATGGCTTGACGGGCGGTGTGTACAAGGCCCGGGAACGTATTCACCGCATCATGGCTGATATGCGATTACTAGCGATTCCAGCTTCACGGAGTCGAGTTGCAGACTCCGATCCGAACTGTGATAGGGTTTATAGATTCGCTCCTGGTCACCCAGTGGCTGCTCTCTGTCCCTACCATTGTAGCACGTGTGTAGCCCAGGACGTAAGGGCCGTGATGATTTGACGTCATCCCCACCTTCCTCACAGTTTGCACTGGCAGTCTTGTTAGAGTTCCCGACTTGACTCGCTGGCAACTAACAACAGGGGTTGCGCTCGTTATAGGACTTAACCTGACACCTCACGGCACGAGCTGACGACAACCATGCAGCACCTTGTAAATTGTCCGAAGAAAAAACTATCTCTAGTCCTGTCAATCTACATTTAAGCCCTGGTAAGGTTCCTCGCGTATCATCGAATTAAACCACATGCTCCACCGCTTGTGCGGGCCCCCGTCAATTCCTTTGAGTTTCATTCTTGCGAACGTACTCCCCAGGTGGGTTACTTATCACTTTCGCTTAGCCACTCAGACCGAAGTCCGAACAGCTAGTAACCATCGTTTACGGCGTGGACTACCAGGGTATCTAATCCTGTTCGCTACCCACGCTTTCGTCCATCAGTGTCAGTTGATTATTAGTAATCTGCCTTCGCAATTGGTATTCTATGTAATATCTATGCATTTCACCGCTACACTACATATTCTAACTACTTCATAATAACTCAAGACAACCAGTATCAAAGGCAATTTTACAGTTGAGCTGCAAGATTTCACCTCTGACTTAATTGTCCACCTACGGACCCTTTAAACCCAATGATTCCGGATAACGCTTGGATCCTCCGTATTACCGCGGCTGCTGGCACGGAGTTAGCCGATCCTTATTCTTACAGTACCGTCAAGCTGCTACACGTAGCAGTGTTTCTTCCTGTATAAAAGCAGTTTACAACCCATAGGGCAGTCTTCCTGCACGCGGCATGGCTGGATCAGGCTCTCGCCCATTGTCCAATATTCCTCACTGCTGCCTCCCGTAGGAGTCTGGTCCGTGTCTCAGTACCAGTGTGGGGGATCCCCCTCTCAGGGCCCCTATCTATCGTAGTCTTGGTAAGCCGTTACCTTACCAACTAACTAATAGAACGCATGCTCATCTTTTACCGATAAATCTTTAATATAATTGTGATGCCACAACTATATACTATGAGGCATTAATCCAAATTTCTCTGGGCTATTCCCCTGTAAAAGGTAGATTGCATACGCGTTACGCACCCGTGCGCCGGTCGTCAGCGGAGCAAGCTCCCTGTTACCCCTCGACTTGCATGTGTTAAGCCTGCCGCTAGCGTTCATCCTGAGCCAGGATCAAACTCTTCATCGTTAAATTTTTAAGTCTTTCGACTATTACTTTTAACAACTAATGGAATTAAATGTTGGTACTCAAAATGGTTTATTCTTTTTTGTTGATAATAACCGTTTCCAGTTATTATCTACGCTGTCAATTCAATATGTTAATGAACTTATTTCTCTGTGTTTCTTAACTCGTTTCCTCGTTAAGCGGGTGCAAATATAAAACCCTTTTTTTAATCTCACAATGTTTTTTTGAAGTTTTTTTTTGAACCCATTTTTAAAACGTTTTCAACTCCAATAAAACAATTTGTAAAGAACTTTCTTTTCTAAAAACGTTGCCGTTTTTAGCGGGTGCAAACTTACACCCTTTTTTGTTACTAACAAGCTTTTTTTATCTTTTTTTGAAACTAATCTAAATCTAATAAATAAAACTCTGCTAATGAACATTTTGCCTAACTAAACTACCGTAGTTGTGTCGCTAAGCGGGTGCAAATATACCACCTTTCTTTCTTATTAAACTAATTTATTATAACCTTTTTTTGAAATAATTTGTAAATACATTGTTACTAATGGGTTACAAACTAATTAAAATACTCAACCTTAAACGGAATGCGAGATTCTACTCTATATCTAAATCTTTTAAAGACATCTAACACCAGCTATATATAGACGTAAACCCATTAGATTATTTAGAAAATCCAGAAAAATCAACTTACATAAACTATAAATCTGTTTTACATCTCCTATTCTCACTCATTAAACTAACAGAACTGACTATATATAAGTAGCCCCTTGTTTCAGTAATTAAAACAAGGGGCTACTTATATCGGTTAAAAGAATAATTTACATATTACAAGAAGAAGTTCCATACAATTCCAAAACGTATGGTTAAATCACGGTACGGATAATTAGGCGCTGAATAATAATCGTAACCCGTAAGAGGTGCGTTAAAATGTTCAACTTTAAAAAAGATACGTGTTTGTTGAATTTTTGCATTCAAAAAGAAATCTAAACGAGGAAAACTCCCATACTCACGATCTGTTTGCACATAAAACTCCGATAACAATGGATCATATGCATTCATATAATACTCTGTAAAGTAATTAAACGTAATTCCTGTTTCTAAAAGTAAAGCTTTTTTAAAAAATTCGTTTCTATAATATAGGGTGTTACGTGTTACAAATTCAGGCATGTTCATTACCTGGTTATCATCCTGTACGTTCTGATACATTATAGAATTATCTAAAGCGAAATGTCCGAACCTAATTTCTTTATCCAATCGGACTCTTAAATAGGTAATGGTTTCTCCGTTTTGATACGGCTTAACACCTCCATCTTCATCTTTTGCAAAATAAGCATAATCTGTTATTGTAGAATAATCCACAGTTAGATTCAATAACTTATCAGATTCTAATTTATAACTTAACTGCTGAGTTTTCTCTGTGCTAAAATTAGTTTGCCAATTGTAATTTAGATAATCACTTTGATACAGTAAAAAATTGTAGTTAGGTTGAGAGGCATTATGATTAATCTCTGCACTCATTAAAATATCATCTGTAAACTGATAAGCCGCTTTTCCAGTAAAGTAGTTTCCTGCGAAATCGCCTGTTACATTTAAACCTGCATCTCCGTAGATATCGAACCCTCCAAATTTATTATGATATTTACCTCCAACGGCTAAAACATTCCCTTTTAATCTATTCGTAATGTTTTGTCCGTCTAAAATCACAATTTGGTCATAACCATAATTATAATTGTCATGACTTACATTAAACTGTAAATCCCCTAAAAGGGTATTGCTATAGTTTAGCTGTAGTTCATTATAAAAATCTTCTAATGAAGCACGATCACTTAACCCAGTCGATTTAAACGCATCTCCAAAATAATCGTTTGCAGCATCTTGATTGAATTGAAAAGATTGGTCTTGAAACGTAAGTATGTGGTTTACATTTAAACTGTGCTTCGCTAAAGAATCGCTTGGCTTTACAATATAATAGCGATGATCTAAATGAAAACGTTTCTCTTTTAGTAAATTATCGGCATCTTCAAAATTAACATCAAAAACACCACGGTCTAAAAACTCTGGATCTCCAGACTCAAAATACCCCATGCCCTCATCTGTTAACCCCCCATTTTCTTCATTTTCTAATTTCTGAGCAATGAAATGAGATTTTACTATATAACGTTCGTTTTTAGTTTTATAATTTGTAGTAAATTCAAAATCGCCAGAACTTGCAATAATGTGCTGATAATGCCCTAAGGAACGCATTCCTTTATACGAAATAGAGAAATTAAATTGTTCTGATGTATTTACTGTAAAAAAGCCCTTAGCCACCTGACCTTGCTCGAAAGCTGTTTTATAAAACAATTCGGTTAATGGAGTTGGCACATGGTAATAGTTTACATCTTCAACAGTTCTAGATGCAAAAGATTTTCCTCTTGCGCCCAATTCGGGCATTAAACGTTCAGACTTAAAATCGTAACTCAATGTATTATACGTTTGTCCCATATTGGAAAACGAAATAAGATTAAAGTTATCCTTTCGTAAATAGTTAAATTTGTATTCTTTCTTCAAGGACAAAGTGGTGTCCACATAGGTTGTATCGTTTAAATTAGATACAATAAGGTATTGTTCAATTTTAGCAAGTTTTTGATCACCTCGCATTGCAACTGTAGTATCTTGTAATTTTTGATTTAATTCGTTCTTATTTGTAGCATCGTCTCTTTCACCTTGAGTACTCTTATCAAATTCACTAACTTGTGAAAAGACCATTGGAGTAAAACACAATAAAAAGAATGACAGAATGATTTGCTTCATAATTATTTTTTAGACCTTGCAAAGGTAAATACAAAATATGATATCCGTATTAAACAAAACTATAATTTAAATGCTTGCTCTTAACTATTCTGAATTCGATAATGAATGTGGCACAGACGAAGCTGGACGCGGATGTTTAGCCGGACCCGTTACAGCTGCTGCCGTAATTTTACCAAAAACATTTAACAACATTATATTAAACGACTCCAAACAATTATCTGAAAAGAAACGAGATTTACTCAAGCCAATCATAGAACTGGAAGCCATTTCTTTTGGAGTTGCACATGTTTTTCCTAATAAAATAGATGAGATAAATATTTTAAACGCGTCTATTCATGCCATGCAATTATCTATAGCCAAATTAAATCCGAAACCTGAATTTATTATTGTAGATGGTAACCGCTTTAAACCGTATTTAGACGTCCCTTTTGAAACTATTATTAAAGGTGATGGAAAATATTTAAACATTGCTGCTGCTTCTATTTTGGCAAAAACATATCGCGATGCTTACATGAATTCTATTCATGAAGAATACCCTATGTACAATTGGAAACGCAATAAAGGATACCCTACAAAAGAACATCGTGCTGCCATAAAAAAATATGGCCCAACGAAATACCACCGTCTATCTTTTAGATTACTGCCCGATCAGTTAAAATTAGATATATAACTTTCTATATTTGTAAAAAAATTTCGTTTATGAGAGTGCTTTTCTTAGCCCTATTTGTTAGTATGTTTCTATTTAGTTGCGAAACTAATACTTCTACACATCGTAGTTTAATTGAATTTGTTCCCGAAGGAACTTCAACTTTAATAAAAACTAATAATATTGAAGACCTTAAGAGCAGCCTAACTAACAACGATTTAATTCAGGAATTTAAAACGGCATCATTTTACAAATCATTAGATAACGTTTTTAAAAACACAACAGCTTTTAAACCAAAGTCTGAAGCTCTTTTCTGTTTTTCTGAAGATAATTTAGATAGCACACAAGTTACCTTAATTACAAAATACACAGCAGATTTATTTCAGTTCGATTCGTTATCTCAACCAAAACAAGAACATTCAAAATTTAAAAATACCACAATTACAAAAACACAACTCAACACCGAGATTTTATATAGTGTTGTTATAGATAGTGTTTTTATAGGTTCTACCTCGAAAACTATAATTGAAAACAGTCTAAACATAAAACCAGTAAGTGCAGAATTTCAAAGAATATATAACACTACAGCTACAGAAAAAACATTCGCGGTAATCTTAGATACCGAAAATTTAAAACCATCAACAGTATTTTTTAGTTCAGATTCTATTCCGCTTCAAAATTTCACAAAATACATTGCTTTAGACACCGATATTACCCAAGACCAAATTACTTTAAACGGTATAACTAAAGCTCCTGATTCTACAAATTTATTAATCAATATTTTTAAGAACACCATTCCACAGGAAAACAGAATCTCTGAAATTACTCCAGAAGATTCAGATGGATTTTTAAGTTTAACCTACCAAGACTTTAGCAACTTACAAGCCAACTTGGTTGCATATAATAACCAAGAACCACCAGAAACCACCTTATTTGACAACACAAATGAAATTGGTGTAATTTATAAAAACGAGCATCGCGCAATCGCTTTACTAAGTTTAGACGTTATTGCAACTAATGAAGCGTTACTCGATTCGCAAGAACCATTAGAGACCTTTCGCCAAATAGAGATTAAAAAGTTTGAACATCCTGACTGGTTTGTAAATACATTCTCTCCGCTTATTAAAACAACAACCGCTTCTTATTATGCAGAATTAGATTCCTTTTTTGTGTTTTCAGATAACTTAGAGTTACTTCAAAATATAATTGTCGCTTTTCAAAATAACTCAACTTTATCTAAACGCGATTTTTATCATAGCATTACTGAAGACTTGAGCGATGCATCGTCTTTATTATTAGTAGGAAATTCTAATTTATTAGCAGATGTCTTAGAGTCTAACTTTAATGTTGGTTCTAAAGTAAAAACTAACGATTACCGCATTTCGGCCATACAATATATATACGACTATAATTTTGCGCATGTAAACGCTGTTATAAAGAAAACTAGAACTAAAGCTAAAGAAAACTCGGTTAGCCAAGAGTTAAACATCAAATTAGATGCAGAGCTTTTAAACAATCCACAATTTGTAACCAATCATATTTCTGGCGAAAAGGAAATTGTAGTACAAGATGTAAAAAATAACTTGTATTTAATTTCTAATAAAGGGAAAGTGCTTTGGAAAAAACAATTAGACGAAGCTATTCTTGGAGAGATTTCTCAAATAGATATGTATAAAAATGGTAGACTTCAGTTAGCATTCACCACAGCTCACCACTTATATGTATTAGACAGAAACGGAAGAGATGCCAAACCGTTCCCAATAAACTTTAAAGATAAAGTTACGCAACCATTAGCTGTTTTCGATTACGACAATAATAAGAAGTATAGATTATTGGTTATTCAGGATCAAGACGTGTTAATGTACGATGCCCAAGGAAAAACGGTTAAAGGTTTTAATTTTAAGAAAGCAAACAAAACCATTATCCACAAGCCACAACATTTTAGAGTTCGCGGAAAGGATTATTTAGTTTTTAAAACAAGCGATAAACTATACATATTAAGCAGAACAGGTCAAGTACGTGTTACACCTAATAAATCGTTCACCTTTTCTAAAGAAGCTGTATATGTGTACAATAATAAATTTGCAACAACTACAGACCAAGGTGATTTAATTCTTGTAGATACAAACGGAAAAGTCTCTAGCGAGAATTTAAATCTTGGAGAAAATCATCATATAGATGCAACAACTAGAACCATGGTTGCGCAATCGGGCAACAAACTAACTATAAGAGATAAAACCTTAGAATTAGATTTCGGAAGTTATACGCCTGCAAAATTGTATCTTATAAATAATAAAATCTATGTAACCACCACAGATTTACAAGCTCAAAAAGTTTATGTGTTTGACAGCCAAGGTGTAGAAATTTCTAATTTCCCTGTTTACGGAACAAGCGCCATAGATTTAGCTAATCTAGATAAAGACAAGCCTTTAGAAGCTGTTACCAAAGGCAACGACAATGCAATAATTATATATCAGATTAATTAAAAACTAACATGGTTTACAACGCTTTTTTATTATAAAAGCTGAAGCGAATTTAGTACTATTGCATCCCTTAAATTTTAAGATTAAAAAGACATGATAAAACGTAATAACGCCTCGATTTCTAAGTTTATAATTCATAAAGTTGGAAATAAATTTAACGATACTAAGAATGCTTTTTCAGAAAATGAAATACAGTTTGACGAAGCGAGTTACGATTTAATGCTACCATTCTTACTAAGACCATTCGGATCTGTAGTGCAGAGTCATCGTTTTAATCACCATGCAGATATTAAACTGAATGAAATTAACAATTACGCTGGAGATATTTTTGCTGATGAAACTCATTTTATAGATGTTTCTAAAAACGTTGTAAAGCATTTATACGAGCAATCGAACTCTGCACAAATTAAAACTGGAGATGTTATAGTCGCTATTTTTGAAGGGATAGAATTTAACGAAATCGTAACGAATGCTGTCGGCATTTTTAAAATTGAGAGCAAATCGAATTTCTTTCAAACATACCTAGAAGGCAATAGTTACGACGTTGCCGTACAACAAGGAATAAACACCAAGAAAGTAGACAAAGGGTGTTTAATATTAAATCAGACAGACGCCGAAGGCCCTATTGTATTAACCGTAGATAATAACAATTACGATGCACAATATTGGATTAATAACTTCTTAAACATTAAATACGCCAACGATTTTAATTCGCATACCCAAAATTATATCGAGTTATGTAAAGAGTTTTCTACTGAAGTTTTAAAAACCAGTTACGGAAACCAAGAACAAAATATATTTTTAGCAAAAACAGTTGACTACTTTAAGGAACACGAATTTGTAAATATTGAAAACTTCAAGGAAGAAGTTTTTGAAGATGATAAACATAAAACCTTATTCGACGATTACAAGAAGTCGTTTGAAGGCGAACAGGAGTTTCTTATTTTAAATCAGTTTGATGTTGCCGAACCCGTAGTTAAAAAACAAAAGGCTAAAATTAAAACCGAAATTAAACTCGATACTCAAATACAAATTAAGCTAGATATTGATGCACCAGACGCTGCAAGTGAATATTTAGAACGCGGTTTCGACGAAGAAAAAAAGATGTATTATTATAAGGTGTTCTTTAATACTGAAGGATAATACATTTTACCGTAAAAGTATTTAACTTTGCTTTCGTAAAAAGGCAGGAACATTTATAACAGATTTCACCCTAATAACATTAACAGTTACATTAGTACAACAGACTTAAAGCATTATAAAATGACACAAGAAGAATTTTTAGAAAAAAATGTATTTGCTGGATTAGCAAAGCATGACGACAATAATGGTAATTTTTATTTCTCTGAAGAAGATTTTTCTGAAGTCTTAAAACAATCTGAACATTTCGGAATTGCTATTTACGATATTAAAACAATGTTTAATGGTGAAGAGCACAAAACCATAAACCACGATATGTTTAGAAAAAAAGCAACTGATGTAAATTGGTATAAAAGAGAATTTAGCCATTTAAAACGTGAGCAAGAAGGTATGCAATACACTGCAACTTATAAAGTGTCTAAGAAATTATTGGCGAGATAACTAGAGTAGATTAGGCAGTATCTCATAAACTGTGTAAGTTTTAAAATCTCAGGTTAAATATTAATCTGAGATTTTTTTATTCATTAATTTTAACTTTTACACACTTATGAAACCAGAAGATTTATTAAACGAAGACTTTTTAAAACAATTCAAGAATGCACCAGAGCTAACATCCTTTTTAGAACAGTTGCACAAACGTGGTATTGAGAAGTTACTAGAAGGGGAACTAGATGCCCATTTAGACTACGATAAGCACAAAAAAAGTAAAGCAGCCAACCTTCGAAATGGTTACACTAAAAAGAAATTAAAATCCGTTTTAGGAGAAACAGAGATTCAAGTTCCTCGAGACCGTGATAGTTCTTTTAATCCTTTAATTGTAAAGAAAAGAGAAAGTACAACAGAAGGCATCGAAAATATTATTATATCGCTTTATGCCAAAGGCATGAGTAACAGTGATATTGAAGAACAAATACGTGAGCTGTACGATTTTAATATTTCTACATCCACTATTTCAAGGATTACAGATAAGATTACAGAAGATGTTATTGCTTGGCGGAACAGGCCTTTGGAGGCCACTTACCTAATTGTTTGGATGGATGGCATCGTATTTAAAGTTAGGGAAAACTCTAAAGTCATAAACAAGACTATTTATATTGCAGTAGGCCTGAGAACAGATGGCAAAAAGGAAGTCCTAGGATTATGGTTAGGTAAAAATGAATCTTCAGCCTTTTGGATGAGTGTTTTAACCGATATTAAAGCTCGAGGAACTCAAGATATACTTATCACAGCTACCGATAATTTAAATGGATTTACGGATACTATTAAAACTATTTTTCCGAAATCAACGACTCAAATTTGTGTTGTGCATCAAATAAGAAATTCGTGTCGTTACGTGGTCTGGAAGGACAAAAAGGAATTTACTCGTGACATGAAGCAAATCTATACTGCTCCTACAAAAGAAGCTGCCAAAGCTGCTTTAAATGACTTCAAAACTAAATGGGATTCTAAATATTCTTACGCCATTAAAAGTTGGGAAAATAATTGGGATGAGCTTACAGTATTCTTTGATTTTCCTATTGAAATAAGAACCATAATCTACACCACAAATCTTATAGAAAACCTAAATGGAAAGATACGGAAATACACAAAAAACAAACTCTCGTTTCCAACCGATGAAGCAGTTATGAAATCCGTGTTTTTAGCTTTGAGAGAAAGCACTAAAAAATGGACCATGCCAATCAGAAATTGGGGAGTGATACTAAATCAATTTTTAGCTATATTTGAAAACAGGATTAAGTTATAAATAACCTAACCCTGAAATTTTGAACTTACACACTTTTTAGGATAGTGTCATAGATTATTAAAACAATTCTTTCTATAAAAAATCCCAACAGGCTTTAAAACCTATTGGGATTTTTTAAATTTTAAACTAATAATCTTATTTCGAGAATTTAGTTAATTTCTCCGAAGCGATTACTTTGCCTTGCTCATCGTAGTCTTCCTGTTTTACAACACCTACACCTTGAGCTAACCAAATTTTAGACTCACCTCTTTTGGTCATCATCATTTTAGTTTCAACTTTTTGAGAAATCACAATACAATCAAAATTACCAGCTGGAACAGAAATACGTTCTTCACCAACAACTTTTCTATCTGTTGTTTTAACTCTAAATTTAAGTTTTAAATCTCCCACTTCAACATCCATTTCGATATCCGAATTCGGTAAAATTTGTTCTTGCTTTAAATCATTTGGTACAATTAAATTGCCTCCTATTACTAAAGCTGTTACTTCTTTATCCGATTCAGAAAGCGCTGATTTTAAAGTTTCACTTAAAACCTCATTTATATCTATAGTAACATTCTCGGTATCGCAAGTTATTTTATATTCGGCATTAATTGTTTCCTTCCCATTAACATCTGTAACAACTGTATTAATTACAGCCACACCTATAGAATCTTCAATTATTGTATTACGTCTAACCGCATCTTCTTTTCCTTTATCATTAAAATGAGTTAATTCAAAAGACACGCCTTTTTCCATAGGATAATAATCGCTACAAGATTGTCCTAGAGCAGAAAAACAGCTTACTAATACCACTATAAACAAAACGCTTTTAATTGCATTTTTCATAATTGATTTCATTTTTTAATTGATGTAAACGTTATAGATAATATCTAATATTCGATAGGTTTTACAATAAATTCTGCTTCAAAGAGTTCACAAAAATGTTTCTGAATTTTAGCTTTCAATTCTATTTCATCTACTGTTTTAACAGCCAATTCAACATTTAAAGATGTTACCGCTTTTCCTCGAATACCACATGGAATAATATTATCGAAATACCCTAAATTGGCATTTACATTTAAGGCAAAACCATGCATTGTTACCCAACGGCTCGCACGAACACCCATAGCACAAATTTTTCTAGCAAACGGAGTGCCAACATCTAACCAAACTCCAGTTTCGCCTGGACTACGTTCAGAAGCTACCCCATACTCACTTAATGTAAGTATAATAACTTCTTCTAAAAAACGTAAGTATTTATGTATGTCTGTAAAGAAATTATCTAAATCTAAAATAGGATAACCAACAATTTGTCCTGGACCATGATATGTAATATCGCCACCTCGATTTATTTTATAAAACGTTGCTCCTTTTTCCTTTAATTGCTCCTCGTCTAATAACATATTAGACATGTGTCCGCTTTTACCTAAAGTATACACATGAGGATGCTCTACAAAAAGAAAATAATTAGGAGTCGGGATTTGGGTACCTTCTCTCCTATTCTGAATTTTTAAATCAACGATTTGTTTAAATAAATCTTCTTGGTAATCCCAAGTGTCTTTATAATCTTTTAAACCTAAATCTTGTAATTGGACTGTCTTATTCAATGTGCAATTTTTTAATCTTTTAGAACCACTTTTAAAATCATTAATTCTGAATTTTTAATCATATCTATATAGTTCTGTTCAAGAGTCACTGTTTTTCGGTCTTCACTAATCAATGCATGTGTATTAGAAACCGATTTTATCTCTTTCGGAAAATGATAAACAAGAGTATATGTCATTGCTTTTAGGGTTTCTTCTTCTTCACCCATCATTTTCATTTCTTCGTTTAATTTTGCAAGGGCTTCGGCCGAGGGTTCGTAACCAGCTTTAAGCGTTCTAGAAAACTGTTTGCCATCGAAAGCAAACTGTAGATGTTTAAGCATATTATTAACCGATTTTGCCACTTCACTCCTATCCATTTTAGAAAACTCGGTGCTTCCTCTTGCATTAAACGCTTTTGCTTTACCTATATTTTTTAAGATTTCAGGAAATTCTGTAATAGATTTAAAAACAGAACCAAATCCAAGGTTGAACACTTCGGTTTCGTAATTCGATTGCACACGCATCATCATCGATTCTAAGGATTTTAAATTATCCTGTTCGTCTTGTGGTAATTTTGAAATACTATCGGCTTGCTCTTTTAAAATATCTTTAAAATAGATGATACTATCTACCTTTTCCTCTTTTTTATAAGCTTCTTCATTTCCTCCTATTTTCTTGATGCTCGTCATAGCCTCACTCATATCATAGCTCATAAGAAATTCTCCAGAACCATCTGGGTGAAATGTAATTTCTTCGGTATAGTTACAGCTCGTTAAAACAAAAGCTGACAACCAAACAAATAAAATAAAAAAACGTGGCATTTATATGGTATTAAAAGGATTGTTAAGCATACAAAGATAGAGTTTTATCGTTTTTGAGTAATTTGACAAGCTTCATTTAGTTTACGAAATAAAATCAAGTATTATTTTTAAACCCGATAATTATAAATCCAATACGATGACCGAACGGTAAAAGCTTTGCTATGTGTTTAGACGTTTTTAATCTTCTAAAATTACTTCTACGTTAAAACTCTCCGGGTTGGTTAAATAGTCCTTAAAACTGAGTTCGGCAGTAAAACTTTTATGATCTTCGCTAAACATGGCATTTTCTAGAGATACCGATTTAATTTTCTTTGGAAAATGATAATTTAAAGTATAGGTAGATGCTGCCAAAATCATTTCAGCGTCAACCAAACTATCTTTTGTTGCTTCTAAAAGTTCTTGATCTGCTACAGTGACAATTCTTTTAAACACATTTCCAGAATAGCTATAACTCACTTCGCTAGCCTCTGTTGCTCCCATTTTTGCTAACGGACTGGTTTGCTGCGACTTGTTGGTTTCTTTCAATTCGTTGGCTTTATTAAGCACTTCAAACATATCTTCTAGTTCGTTTACATCTTTAAAATCGGTGTTAACATCTATAAGCATTTTATTAGCATTAGGATCCATTAACATATGCATCTTAAAGCGTTCTAAAGCCTTAAGCTTTTCTTGTTCCGATTTAGGAAGTGTTGCTATACTATCTTTTTTAGCTTCTAAAAAATCTTTAAAAATAATTGTTGAATCTAGAACCTTTTCATTAGAATCTGTTAAAGTCTCTCCGCCCATTTGCATAAGCTGTGAGCCATCAAATTTAAATGACATTTTACCGCTGCCGTCTTCATTAATATAAATGTTTTCAGAGAAATTGCAACTGCACAACGTCAGTAACATTATAAATAAACTCGATACGTAAAATTTTTTCATGGTTGGTTTCATTTAATAGTAGTGACAAAGATACTTACTTATCTATAAAAAGCAGTCTCATTTTTCACCTAATGACTTCCATCCCGATTAAAATCCCTGAATATTGGGAGGTAAAAAAAAACGCTCAAGAATCAGCGTTTTGGATTATTTAAAATGACTAATGCAGCGATAACTCCAGGAACCCAGCCACAAAGCCACAGCAGAAACACGATAAGTACCGATCCACATCCCTTACCTATTACAGCCAAGGGCGGGCAAATAATTGAAAGAAGAACTCTCCAAATGCTCATTTTAATTGATTTTAAATTGATTGATGATGCACAAATAAGACGCATCAACTTAACGATTGTTACACTAAAAAAATTCTAAACAGTATTTAGATAATATTATATTGATAGTGTTACCAATAGTAATTATCTTTGTGCGTTAAAAATTAAACATAACAACTTAATATGTCGCAATTATCAGAGCAAGAAATCGTAAGAAGAGAAAAGCTGAGCAAACTTCGTGAGTTAGGAATTAATCCTTATCCAGCAGACCTTTATCCGTTAACCCACACTAGTAAACAGGTTAAAACCGATTTTGAAGAAGGCAAGAAAGTGATAATTGCCGGACGATTAATGTCACGTAGAATACAAGGAAACGCAAGTTTTGCAGAAGTGCAAGACAGCGAAGGCCGTATTCAGGTCTATTTTAATCGTGATGAAATTTGTACAGGCGAAGATAAAACCAAGTACAATACTATTTACAAAAAATTATTAGATATAGGAGATTTCGTTGGTATTGAAGGTGAATTATTCACCACCAAAGTAGGCGAAAAAACCATCATGGTAAAAGACTTTACTATTTTAAGTAAATCGTTACGCCCGTTACCTCAACCTCGTGTAGATACCGAAGGAAAAGTACACGATGCTTTTACAGATCCTGAACAACGTTACAGACAACGTTATGCCGATTTAGTAGTAAACCCACATGTAAAAGAAGTTTTTATAAAACGTACTAAGTTATTTAACGCAATGCGTAGCTTCTTTAACGAATCTGGTTATTTTGAAGTTGAGACGCCTGTTTTACAACCTATTCCTGGAGGTGCTGCGGCACGTCCATTTATTACGCACCACAATAGTTTAGACATTCCATTATATATGCGAATTGCTAACGAATTATACCTAAAACGTTTAATTGTTGGTGGGTTTGATGGTGTTTACGAGTTTTCTAAAAACTTCCGTAACGAAGGAATGGACAGAACTCACAATCCAGAATTTACAGCAATGGAAATCTATGTGTCTTACAAAGATTACAACTGGATGATGGATTTCTGTGAGAAACTTTTAGAACATTGTGCAATTGCTGTAAATGGAACTACAAAAGCAACTTTCGGGAAACATGAAATAGACTTTAAAGCACCGTACGCTCGTGTAACCATGGCAGATTCTATTAAGCATTTTACAGGATTTGATATTACTGGAAAATCTGAAGATGAAATTCGTGAAGCTGCAAAAGGTATGGGTATCCAAGTTGACGACACTATGGGTAAAGGAAAACTGATTGATGAGATTTTTGGTGAAAAATGTGAAGGGAACTACATACAGCCAACGTACATTACAGATTATCCTAAAGAGATGAGTCCGCTTTGCAAAGAGCATAGAGACAACCCAGAATTAACTGAGCGTTTCGAGTTAATGGTTTGTGGTAAAGAAATTGCAAATGCATATTCAGAACTTAACGACCCTATAGACCAACGAGAACGTTTTGAGCACCAATTAAAATTAGCTCAAAAAGGAGACGACGAAGCTACAGAATTTATAGACTACGATTTCTTACGTGCTCTAGAATATGGTATGCCTCCTACCTCTGGTATGGGAATTGGTATGGATCGTTTAATCATGTTCTTAACCAACAATCAATCGATTCAAGAAGTATTGTTTTTCCCGCAAATGCGTCCGGAGAAAAAACAAGTAGATATGTCTGAAGATGAAAAAGCAGTTTTCAATATTCTGAAAACAAACTCACCTATAGATTTAAATGCGCTTAAATCGCAGTCTCAATTAAGCAACAAGAAATGGGATAAAACCATTAAAGGTTTAACTAAATTAGGAATTGCCAAGGTAGACAAGACAGACGATGGTTTGTTTGTTGTTCTTAATGGATAATATATGATTCAATTCATTTTTAAATACAAAGCAAAAGCATACCTTCTTTTTTGGTATGCTTTTTTATTGCTCATCCATTTTGTTTTAAAGGATCGTATTTCACCACTAATCTTTATTTTTTATGCTTGTCCGCTAATATTGGTCATAGCATATGGATTTTTAGTGTCATTATCGGTATATAAACATAAAGTGATTTCCATTGTTGTACTCTGTATGAATATTTTGGTTTGCATATATTGGTATAACAATTTCCATTATAATACTTACGATACTACCCTTAATTCTGCAGAGCAGACATATTCTATTTTTTATTGGAATATTTCTCGTCCTGACAAATTGCCTTTAGATATTATTGCAGAAAACATTCAGACTTATAACCCTGAAATTATTGCTTTTGTAGAAGCTAAAGACGTGTCGGAAATAGACCTTTTAGCTTTAAAAAAACAATATCCTTTATATGATATAAAACATTTAGAAGGTGAAATGCTTATTGCTGTTCAAGGAAAAATTGACACTGTAACATTTAATAAAATCTCGAATGGTTCTAAATCGAACCTTGTTACAGCGACCATTCAGGATTATAAAGTTACATTTCTGATTACAGATTTGTTAGCTAATCCTGCGTTATCTAAACGAAAGGATTTTAAAAATATGTTATCCATAGTCGATTCAAATCCTATTGATTTTGTCATAGGAGATTTTAATACACCTTACGAAAGCCACTTTTTTGATAGTTTTAAACCACGTTTTGAAAGTTTCCACAATTATAACAATGGATTTACAGGAACTTGGCCCTCTAAATTACCACTAATAGAAATAGACCATATGTGGCTTCATAACAAATGGCAACCAATACTACTACACAAAGATTTTAATTCTAAATCTGATCACGGCCTAATGGTTGGAAAATTTAAAAGAAGGCCATAACATCATGATTAAAGTTTTTTTCAAGTATAAAATATACCTTATTATGGTATATGTATTTTTATTAAGTATTCATTTTATACTCAAAGACCAAATACAACCATTTATAGTTGTTTTTAATGCGGTTCCATTAATTTTAATAGTCGCTTTTGGCTACCTCACCTGCTTACTTCTTTACAAACATAAAACACTAGCTACAGTTCTACTTTGCATAAATCTATTACTCTCTGCTTACTGGTATAATAATTATTACTTTAAAACTGAAGCGCCTTCGGCTCAGGAATTATTAAAAACACACGCTATTCTATATTGGAATATTGCACGACCTAAACACTTACCTCTAGACCTTTTATTTAGAAATATGAAAACCTATAAACCAGAGCTGGTTGTCTTGGTTGAAGCTAAAGATATTTTAGAAGGAGACTTATTAAAATTCAAAAAACAGTTTCCGTCTTATGTTATTAAACAGCTGGAAGGCGAGATGATTATTGCCGTTAAAGGCGAAATCAATACTATAGATTATAAAGATATCTCAGCAAGTTCTAAGTATAATTTTGTTTCAACAACCATTCATAATCATCGAATTACCATTCTAATTACAGATTTGTTGGCTAACCCTTCTGAGTCTAAAAAATACGACCTCAACAAAGTGCGAGAAATCGCTGAATCTCAAAATATAGATTTTGTAATAGGAGATTTTAATACCCCTTACGAAAGTTTCTACTTTAAACAGTTTAATACTAATTTTGAAAGTTTTCATAAATATAACAACGGCATAACAGCCACATGGCCCACCGTTTTACCACTCTTAGAAATTGATCAGTTTTGGTTAAATAGAAGATGGGAACCCTTAAAATTAAACAAACACTTCTTAATAAATTCAGACCACGCCATGCTAATTGGTCAATTTAAACTTCGTTAATAAATAGAGTTTACTTTAATTTTTCTTGCGTTAATACACTGTTAAAAAAGACATTCCATTTAAACTTTTTAAAAAAGCATTGGTCTTAATAGTATAATTTTTAACACAAGAACCATGAAAAAAGTAATGATTTTAGCATTAGCATTAATTTCTTTTAGTGCAATTGCCCAGAACCCAGAAAGAGGCGAAAAAAAAGGAAAAAATAACACCGAAATGCGCATGCAGCGAGCAAATTTTACTCCTGAACAACAAGCAACGCTTCACACCAAAAAAATGACTTTAGAATTAGACCTTACAGATGCTCAGCAAAAAGAGGTTTACAACCTAAACTTAGTACAAGCTAAAGAAAGACAAAAAACTCGTGAAGCCTTTAAAAAAGCTAAAGAGTCTGGTACTAAACCAACAAATCAAGAGCGTTACGATAAAATGGTAGCCAGATTAGACAACCAGATTACAATTAAAAACAAGATGAAAAGCATCCTAAAAAGTGACCAATATATTACTTGGGAAAGCAATCTAAAACACCACAACAAAGGAAGACATGACCGTGGAAGCAGAGAAGACAAAGGACGACAAGAAGGAAGACGAGGATAATTAATTCCATATAGCATTTAAAACAAAAGCGGCAAAACTAGATAGTTTTGCCGCTTTTGTTTTAAATGCTTGCTAGTTCGTTCAATTTAAAAAATTTAATAAATTATTTCTAATTGCATAGGTTACCAATCCTACTACATTTTTAGATTCGGTTTTTAGCAATAAATTATTTCGGTGTCCTTCTACAGTACGCGGACTAATACATAATTTATCGGCAATTTCAGATGTTTTAAACTGTTTGCAAATTAAACTTAACACTTCAAGCTCTCGGCTTGTTAAATACGATTTATCAAAATCGCTTTTAACAGGTTTTCCTTTATGAGTTAAATTTTCATGAATAAATCTCATAACTTCATTAGAATAGTAAAACCCCGAACTATACACTTCTTTTAAAGCACTTACCAATTCAGCAGGTTTTACATTTTTAGGCAAAAAACACGCCACTCCTAAATGAATCATATTTAAAATACAAGGTTTAGAATTATAACTTGTTAAAGCAACAATTTTTAAATCTGGAAATTCTTTATGGATAATTTTAGTAGCTTCTACACCATTAAGTTCTGGCATATTTAAATCTGTTAACACAATATCCGGAAGTTTAGAGGTTCTTAAATAGGCAACTAATTCTTTACCATTTGAGGCCTCATAATCCACAACCAATTCCTCATCACGTTCCAGAAGGAAGCAAATGCCTTTTCGAAATAATTGAACGTCGTCAGCTAAAACCACGTGTATGGGAGTAGATTCCATTTTCTTTACATTAACTACTAATAAAGACTCATCGTCTGTAATGTTGTTACACCATTTAGTTGGTAATCTTCAAACAAATACTTAATCGTATCTATTTATAGAACTAAAAAATGATAACTGTGCTATTAATTTTAAAAAAGAACCTTTGAAGCTAAGATAGGCTCTTTAATATAAATTTGGGAGATAATTAAGGGTTACCATTAGAAAACACGTATAAACACCTAGATAAAAATGAGAAATTTCTACGCTAAAATCTTCAAGTAACTCATCCTATCTTTAATAACAATCATTTTAGAACAAGAAAAGAAACTTTACTCAACAGATGCAATTTCAATTAAATATAACAAAAAAAGCTCACAAAATCCTGATTTTAAAATTACGTACATCTGCTTAGGTAGAAACCCCTTTAATTTTTTCTGGTACTTACTCGCTAAAAAAAAGGGATGTAACATTCTAAATTTGATTCAAATACATTATTAATCTTTAAAACTTAGAACTCATGAAAAATCTCATTGCACTTTTATTTAGCTTGTTTTTAATAAACAACTTCTATGCACAAATTATCGAATCACCCGAAGCTTTCGAATCTAAAACGTCTGTTGCGGTAAATCAAAGTAAAGATTTAGCAGCTATCACAAATTTAAACACCTCTAAAAGATCGGTTACAACTACTGGTGTTAATGCTACATACATTAATAGCGCTGTCTTTACTGATAATGCAACTTATGTAAAGGTTTTACAACAACGTGCCGCAAAATATGATGTAAAGAACTCTGAAAATTATAACGAAAAATCTAAATCTAGTTACAATGTTGTTTTCAATACCAAACGTGGAAATATGTCTGTAAACTACGACGATTCTGGAGAAATTAAGTCTTCTCAAGAGCAATATAAAAATGTTGCTTTACCAAAAGCGGTAATAGTAAATATTATGAAAGCATATCCAGACTGGAGATTTAACACCAACATCTGTAGTGTAGTTTATCAGAAAAATAAAGGACACGTAACCACATACAAAGTAAAAATATCTAATGGTAAACAATCTAAAACCGTTAAGTCTGATGATAAAGGAAACATTATCTAAACCTAATTTATAATTCTCCCATTATATATTAATTAGATTTTAAATCAACCTAAAAACAGTAATTATGAAATGGATAGTAATAAGTGCGCTACTCTTACTTTTTAGCACTCATACTTTAAGCGCACAAATGAGTTCTAAAAAGGTAGGAATAGAATTTGCCAGTACTCAAAGCCTCAATTTAAAAGCTGTTTATAGTGTGAATGAGAATAAGCAACCTGAAGTAAATTATATCATCACAAAATCTAAATTTGAAATTCCAATTAATTATGAATCGCCTCAAATTCCATCATCAAACCCTTCATTAAAACATAAATTAAACAGTGATTCAGAACATTTAAATTTTCATAATCAAACAGTGTCTAATTTACAATCGTTTAACATTTTTACAATTATAGATTTAAATAATATAAGCATTGAAAATCACCTAGACGATATTAATTATTTAAGTCCCGATTTAAAAAAATTCCTTCCTGAAGGATTTAATCCCTATAGCGGCATGTTTCAAGACGACTTTAATTTGAATTCATTATGGAACCCGATTACGGCAAGATAAAATACAAATACAACAAAACAGGTTTTCTTAAATTAGAGAAAGCCTGTTTTGTTGTATTTAAATTATAGTTTTACCTATTTATTTCTGTAAAGTAGATGCTACTTTATGTACTGCATTTATGGTTTTATCTAAATCTTCGTAGGTTAAAGCATCGGTAATGAACCACGTTTCGAAAGCACTTGGTGCTATATATACGCCCTGGTTTAACATACCATGAAAAAATGTTTTAAAATTTTCGTTATTCCCTTTTGCAGAAGTTTCAAAATCGACTACCGGCGTTCCCGAGAAATGCACTGAAATCATAGATCCCACACGGTTTATGGTGTGTACGATTTTATGATCGTTTAATACTTTTGTAATCCCTTTATGTAAATATTCGGTCTTTTCAGCCAAACGGTTAAAAATTTCCGCATCGCTTTCTAAGGCTTTTAACATGGCCAAACCTGCTGCCATAGCTAACGGGTTCCCACTTAAAGTTCCAGCTTGATACACAGGACCAAGCGGAGCTAAATAATTCATAATCTCCTCGCTTGCAGCAAAAGCTCCTACTGGCAATCCGCCACCAATTACTTTTCCAAAACACACAATATCGGCTTTCACATTAAATAGTTCTTGTGCGCCTCCACGTGCCAATCTAAAGCCCGTCATAACCTCATCGAAAACAAGCAGTATATTGTGCTCATCGCATAGCGCTCTTAATTTTTGTAGAAAATTAGCTTGTGGTGGTACACATCCCATATTTCCTGCAACGGGTTCTAAAATAATACAAGCAATATCGTTAGGATTTGCTTCAATTATGGATTTTACATGGTCTATATCATTATATTTTGCAAGTAAAGTATCTTGAGCCGTACCGTTTGTTACCCCTGGACTATTCGGACTTCCAAACGTTACAGCACCACTACCCGCTTGAATTAAAAACGAATCGCTATGCCCATGATAACACCCGGCAAATTTTATTATTTTTTCTTTCCCTGTATACCCTCGAGCCAAACGCACGGCACTCATACAAGCTTCTGTTCCAGAATTCACAAAACGTATTTTATCAATATTCGGAACCATAGAAACAGCCAAAGCAGCAATCTCAGTTTCAATTTCTGTAGGCGCCCCAAACGAAGTTCCTAATTTTGCTTTTTCAATAATGGCATCGACCACAGGCTGATACGCATGACCCAAAATCATAGGTCCCCAAGAATTTATATAATCTATAAACGTATTATCATCTTCATCAATTAAATACGCACCTTTGGCTTCTTTTATAAAAATAGGAGTTCCTCCTACAGCTTTAAAAGCACGAACAGGAGAGTTTACACCTCCAGGAATAACTTGTTCTGCATTAGCAAATAATGCACTACTTCTAGTATATTTCATTCTATAAATTTTGTGTTTAGGATTTTACAATCAACGCTTGCCCAATAGAAATTGTAGTATCACGTAATCCGTTTAGTTTTTGTAGTTCTTTTACCGAAATATTATAACGCCTAGAAATGGAATACAAAGTATCCCCTTTTACAACATAGTGTACATCTTCTGGATTTGAAAGACTAGATTTAGCACGTTTTGGTGCTTTTCCAGTAACAACATCATCATAAGTATATAACTGATAGCGTTCTATTAAGGAAATTAATTTTTCAGGATATTTTCTGTCGGTGGCATAACCTGCGGCACGTAAACCTTTAGCCCAGCCTTTATAATCGTCTATATCTAATTCGAATAAACCTGAATAGCGCTTTCTTTCTGTTAGAAACAAGGAGTGGTCTCGATACGAATATTTAGCATCTTTGTATTTTCTGAAGCATTCTTGGTCTTCATCATCGTCATGACGTATACTAGCTCCTGTCCATTCGTGACATTTAATTCCGAAATGATTATTGGCTTCTACAGCTAAGCGACCACGCCCAGAACCCGATTCTAAAATTCCTTGGGCTAGAGTAATACTTGCCGGGATATTATAAAATTTCATTTCTTCCATGGCAATATCACTGTATAATTTAATATATTCATCGGTACTACTTACAGCCTTTGGAACAACAATTTCCTGGGTTTCTGCAGGAGTGTCTGTGTTTTCTATTTTTCGTGAATCCTCTTTACGTTGTACGTGCTCCGTCCTATGTTTAGACTTAGACGACTTATGCTTACGCTTACGCGAACCACAACTAAACAGTACACTAACTACCATTACTATAACAACTATTTGCTTCATGTACTTATATAATTATGGGCATTTTCTTTTTTTCTAATTGCAAATTCATTCCTGCAACACCTTGTAATCCTCCTGTGTGAATAACTAATATTTTAGAACCGTCTGGAAAATATTGTTTCTCAATTAAATCCATAACACCATACACAACCTTTCCTGTATAAACAGGGTCTAGAGGAATAGTGTATTTGGATTTAAATGTATTTATAAACGACACTAAATCTGGGTTTATCTTAGCATACCCTCCAAAATGATAATCGGTTATTAATTCCCAATTTAATTTGGTTACAAACTTACTAATATTGTTTTGTAAAAAATCACCTTTTAGTGCAGGAAATCCTAAAACGGTTTGGTGTGGCTCACTACTATTTATAAGTCCAGAAATAGTACCTCCTGTTCCCACAGCACAACAAATATAATCGAATTCTGAATCGTCTGATGTTAAAATATGCTCGCAGCCTTTTACTGCCAAGGCATTCGTTCCACCTTCAGGAATTAAATAAAAATTACCAAAAGCATGCTGTAAGTGTTCAATAAAATCGTTGTCTTCTTTACGTCTATAATCACTTCGTGTTACATATTTAATATCCATACCACAATCGGTTGCAAATTGGAGCGTCGGGTTTAATTGCGTTTCTAGCGCTAATTCTTCACCTCTAACAATGCCAATGGTTTTAAATCCTGAAACTTTCCCTGCATAGGCAACTGCCGCTATATGATTAGAATATGCACCACCAAATGTTAACAAGGTATCGTGAGCTAAATCTTGAGCTTCTAATACATTATACTGTAATTTTCGGTATTTATTCCCACTAACAAACGGATGAATTTCATCTTCACGCTTAATACTTAACTGTATGCCAGTTTTAGATGCTATAGGAATAGGCACATTAGGAATCTGTTTAGGAAGTGTAGAAAATAGCATAAAATAACTTGATTTTTAAAACTTTCTTGACCTACAAAATAAAGGAAATGAATGGTTTACAATGCTTTTTAAGTAAAATCGACAGAAGATTTAGATTATCATGTCTTAAACTTTATTTATAGGAGCAAAAAAGATTTTTTTAATGATTAAATAATGCATTAGCAATCAACTCGCTACATTTAAACCGATAAATTGATTATTTTTGCTCGATTTTTTTTTGAACACAAAAACTTATGATTACAAAAACTACTTATAGCGTTCCTTTTGGAACCACTTCTTTTAATACTACTATTTTTAAACAATTTGCTTTACTTCTTGTATTTGGATTGTTGAATTTAGTTTCTAATGCGCAAACTGTAATTATTCTAGACCAACCTGGAACAGGGACATTTGTTGTGCCTTGTGGGATCAATAAAATTGATATCGAAGTCTGGGGCTCGGGAGGGGCAGGAGGAGGAAGTTCTATTTCAGGAGGTGGTGGATATGCTGGTCTTGCTGGATATTATTCAATTGCACAAGATATTAATGTTGTTGCGGGTGGTGATTTAGATTATTCAATTGCTAAAGGTGCAACTGGAAACATTTCAGGAAGTAATCATGGTGGCCAATCCTTTATTCAATTACAATTTGGTAGTTGGACATGGGTTGGTGCGAATGGTAATAATGGTGGAGACATAGCTAATAACTCTACGGATGTTGCCCAAAATGGAGTAAATGCAATCAATGATAAAGATGGCAATATTATTGGAACAGGTGGTCAAGCAAATCACGCCGGAGACGGTTTCCCTGGCGGCCCTGCTGCCGGTGGAGGTGGTGGTACCATGGTTAATGGTGTTCCTGCTAAAGGTGGAGATGGTGGAGATGGTATGATTCGTATTACCATGTATGGAGATACCGAAAACACACAATATTGTAAAACTACCTATTCTCAAGTTGTAGAACCAATAACCCAAATCACTTTTGCAGGTATAGACAATACTTCTAGCGCTACGGTTAATGGGAGTCTTGAAAACGAATTATTCTGTAATGAAGTCGGAACTGTTGTTCGAGGAAGTGATGATAATGAAATAATAATAAGAGGAAACACAAATGGTAATAAGAAAAACTATTTTGTAGCCTATATCGATTGGAATCAAGATGGTATTTTTGGAGATGATGAGTATGAAGAACAAAAACTAGGAGAACTTAAAAATTCAACGGGAGCTCCTGATAGTGAAGCCTTAGTTAAAAATATTAAAGTTCCAAGTGATGCTAAGTTGGGTACAACCACTATGCGAATTATAAAAACCGGGAATAATGATGGTTCTGCCACAGATGCTTGTAAAGAGTATAAACGTGGACAAGCAGAAGACTATACGCTTGTAGTAAAAGAATTTGAAGATGAAGATGACGAGGATGATGATAGTTGTACAGATATTGTTTACGATTGCGAACCTACATTCGACGAGGTAGTACCTATTACACAAGTTACATTTGCAGGAATAGATAACAGCTCAGACAGTTCAAGTAACGATGAATTAGAACGCTTTTGTGATGTAACTGGAACCGTAACTCGAGGAAGTAGCTACAGCATGACCTTAGGCGGTGAGACCAATGGAAAGGATGTATATTTTGTAGCTTTTATAGATTGGGATCAGGATGGTGAATTTGAAGAAACAAATTATGACGATGATAATGAAAGACAAAAAATTACTAATTTTTCATCCAACGAGTCGTCTGGAACAGGGACACTTGTAGTTCCGGCAGATGCCCAATTAGGAACCACTACCATTAGAATTATCAAAAGGAATGGTGGCTCTCCTAACAATCCTTGTGATAATTACGACGAAGGGCAAGCAGAAGAATACACCCTTATAGTTGAAGATTATGATGGTTCAGATTGCGATCCTTTTACATCAACATGTTACCCAGAATACGATAACGTTTCCCCGATTACCCGAGTTAAATTTTCTAATATAGATAATTACTCAAGTAGTTCTAGTAACGAAGCCGTAGAACGTTTTTGTAATGTTACCGGAAATTTAGTAGCTGGGGACACCTACACCATTTCTTTAGAAGGTGTTTTAGATGGCGATAAAAACTTTTTTGTAGCATATATCGATTTAGATGGCGATGGCGAATATAATTCCTTACAGAATGATGGTAATAATGGAGGAGAAGAGTTTAAGCTAGTAGAACTTGAAGATGATGATGATACAGTAACAGCGGAAATAGCTATTCCATTAAATGCAAAACCTGGTCTTACTAGTATTCGTATCGTAAAAACTGGAGAGGACGATGGTTCTTCTACTTGGGCTTGCTTTAATGAAATTCAAGATGAAGAGGTAACCTATAATAATGGTCAGATTGAAGAATACCCTTTATTTATAGAGCGAGAATGTATAACCTGGGAGCCTGGGACAGGTAATAACAAGTGGGACAATCAAAACAACTGGAATCCTAAAACTGTTCCAGACCAACATGATTGTGTAATTATACCTAGTCTAGACGAGGACCAATATCCTATACTTGATAATAATAATAATAATAATAATAATGATAATAAAGATGCAAAAGCCTACTCTGTTTATATTGAAGCTGGTGCTTCTCTAACATTAGAATCTAACAGTACACTTACGGTTGAAGATGATTTAAGTATAAACGGAGAACTATCCGTGTCTGGACAAGGTATTCTTACCGTAAATAATATATTAACGGTAGCCGGTAATTTAAATGCCTCAGATCAAAGTATCATTACCGTAGACGATTTATTGACATTAAGAGGTAATATCACCTTAAATGATGATGCCAGTTTTATTCAAACTAATGAAACTGACAGGAATGTATCTACTGGTACATTTACTGTAAACAGAACTCCCGAAACGGCACGTAGCACAGATTACGTGTATTGGTCTTCTCCTGTAGAAAAATTTAATATAGATGGTATTTCGACTACATCTCATCGTTATGAATGGTTACCAACAGTAGGTAATAAGTATGGAAATTGGTCAAAAGTTTCAAATATTAATATGACACCAGGAAAGGGTTATATTATAAGAGGTCATAATTATACAGCATCTTTCCAAGATAGCAAACCTAACAACGGAACTATAAATGCGAGTATTACTAGAGGAACTTACGATGGAGATGACTACAACGATAATTCAAGCACCCAAATATCAAAAGAAGATGACAATTGGAATTTAATTGGAAACCCATATCCTTCTGCCATTAGTGCAGATGATTTCATAACAAAAAACAGCGGTTCTTTAGATCCTGGTGGATCTGTATCAGGAGGAACTATTGAAGGCGGTGTTCGCATTTGGACTCACGCCAATGAACTTAGTTCAGATTACGATGATCCATTTTATGCTAGTGAAGGATCAAGCTATAATACAGATGACTATATAGCGTATACGCTATCCGGGTCTTCTCCATCTGGTTTCGACGGTTATATTGCCTCTGGACAAGGTTTCTTTGTATTAATGAAGCCTTCCGCAAACCAGTCAAAAAGTAATGCAACATTTACAAATGATATGCGTAGCTTTTCTTCTGAATATAAAAACGATGCCTTTTACAGATCAAACGATCAAAAAAACCGTGTATGGCTAAATTTAATCGATAGCAAAGAAACTGCTACAGAAATGCTATTAGGTTATTTTGATGGGGCTGTAAATGCTAAAGATCCTCTTTACGATGCAATTATTATGGACAATAGTGCCATGAGTTTGTATTCACTTATTGATGATGAGGCCATGGTTATTCAAGGTCGTAGAAACCCAATACAGCAAGATGATATTATACCACTAGGTTTTATTTCAACTAAAAAAGACCAATATAGTATAGGTATTAGTAAAGTAGATGGTGTATTTGAATCTGAAAATCAAAACATATATTTAGAAGACCTTTACACTAATACAACTCACGATTTAAGAAAGTCTGCTTATAGTTTCACATCGGAAGCAGGAACATTTAACAATCGTTTTGTGTTACGTTATCAAGCAAAAACACTTTCTGTGGATGATGTGATTACAAACAATACCTTTAAAATAATAGCTACTCAAGAATTTATAAAGGTTAGTACGGGCACTAGTACTATTAACACTATTGTGGTGTACGATGTGTTAGGTCGAGTACTTTATCAAGTAAATACATTAAATGCTTCAGAGGTTAAATTAGATCAGTTTAAACCAACTAATAGTCCGTTAATTGTTAGAGCTACTCTAAGTAATGGTAAAGAAAAAACTCAGAAAGTTATTTATTAGTGAATAGCAAAATCATTAACTATTTAAGATAATTAATAACTAAGAATTTAGACCTTAACTTTAAATAGTTAAGGTCTTTTTCGTTTACATGGGCTTCAAGTTTGAGAAACGTAATAATTTAACCCAAATTATCCGTTCGAGCTTTTAAGTCTGATGATCTAACTTTAAAAATAATTGGTATTTGGATAGCATCTCGACTGCGCTCGATGTGACATTATAGCTTAGGGAATGTTATTGTAAGATTATATCGAAAAATTTGAATGAAATAAAATACATTTACAAGAGCTAATAAGCTATCAGTTAGAGCATTATTAAAAAGCAATTTGAGAAATTGTTTTGAAGCTAGCGAACGGAGTTTGTCGAGAACTCAAGTACACTTTTATTCGCATCCTACTTGTCAGTTCGAGCGCAGTCGAGCCCCCTAAAAACTAAACCTACAAACAACCTTCGTTTAGATTACAAATAATTAGCATCTCGAATGGGCTCGCGTGACATAATCACGAAATCTGTTATAAAAGAATAAACACGCTTAAACCCCTTTGTCAGTTCGAGCATTAGTGAAAAGCAATTTGAGAAATTGTTTTGAAGCTAGCGAACGGAGTTTGTCGAGAACCGGTTTTAGTCGAGAACCAAAAGCACCAAACATATCATCAACCATTGTTTGGTTTATATTTAGAATGTGTCGCATTTCTACATTCGGCCAAAGCTTGAAGGCGATCGAATTCACCAGAAATTAGAGCCTCTTTCTTTGACTTACTCCATTTCTTGATCTGTTTTTCAAACATAATAGCTTGATTCGGTTCAAAAAATGATTCATAAAAAACTAACAAAACAGGTCTTCTTTTAAATGTGTAAGCATCTTTATATTTTCCTGAATTATGATTTTGTATGCGCTCTTCTAAATTAGACGTGAAACCAGTATAGTAGGTCCCATCATTACATTTTAATATGTATACATAATACTGTTTCATCTTAAACTAATTTACAAAAAAAATACAAGGTTAAAAGAATAAAGGCGAAAGCTGGCATCTCGACTGCGCTCGATGTGACATAATAGCTAGTGAAAAATTATTATAAGATAAACTAGACAGCAATTAAAGGTTGATTAAAACTAAATACATTTACTAGAGATTATGAGTTTGTCAAGAGCTCAAGTATACTTTCAGTCGTATCCGACTTGTCAGTTCGAGCATTAGTGAAAAGCAATTTGAGAAATTGTTTTGAAGCTAGCGAACGGAGTTTGTCGAGAACCCGCTTTAGTCGAAAACCAAAAAACGAAACCATAACATTAATCTTTGTTATTATATTAAGAAAGCATCACATTTCTACATTCTGTCTTGTCTTAAAAAGAATCGAAAACGTTCTAAACAAATAATAGTCAATGGATACCATCTCGGCTGCGCTCGATGTGACATAATCATGAAAACAGCATTAACTAACGGATCCTAAAAACCTATATATAAAACAACATAACTACCCTATTTAAACAGAAAAACAGTATTATAATTACGCATCAAAGCCATAGATAGTGTATAGATGAAGTATAGATAGTGTATTGTTAGTGTATAGATTCAATACCAATAGTGATAAAAAAACCTTGACTTAAAAAACAACATTACAAAAATCTCTTAAAAGAAAACAAAGGCCTTGACTTTAAATAGTTGAGGTCTTTTTCGTTTGTATACGCTTCACGTTCAAAGGAAATATTGTTGTAAGCCGAATTCCAATTTTTAAATTGATATAATCGAAACAAAAACTCGATACCATACCATATATAAAATGGTAAAATAAGTAATTCTAATTGCTGCTTTAAATGAATTCGTTCGTGGTTGATCAACACAACATTACGTTTTAATTTAGAATCTCGCAAAAACACAAACGGATATAAGGTAATGCCTTGGTAACCTTTTGGAGTAATATATTTTGAAATTAAAATCATATTTAAACACTTTCAAAAACCAATCCAAATTACATTATCTTTGTAAAAGATGAAAAAAATAATACCTTTAGAAGAAGGCGACTACTATTTAACTCCAGAAGGATATCGCTGTTTTACCGAGAAATATCACTTAAAAAGAGGTTACTGTTGTAAAAGTGGTTGCAGACATTGCCCTTATGGTTACGACAAGAAAACCGATACTTTTAAAAAGTAAATCGGAGTTAAACTTTAATTTAATAAAGGTGAGATTAGTGCTATTGCTGTCCACCTCATCATTGAGGGCATTAAACAGGACGACGTCTTAAATAATATTTTGGTACGATTATTGATTCTATTACACACGTATCTAGACCATTAAATATACATTAGAGATTGAATCTATTTTTAAAGGCATATTTTTACAAATATGATTTATGGAAACTTAATCCTTACTAATAAACTAAACATATGAAAAGACTCTTAAAATTTACACCTGTTTTAATCTTGCTTCTTATAGTAAGTGCCTGTAGTTCTATAAAAGTAGCTTCAGATTACGAAAAAGGAACTACGTTCGAACAATACAAAACCTATGCTTTTTATAAAACTGGGATTGATAAGGCTGAAATTAGTGACTTAGATAAAAAACGTATTCTACGAGCTATAGAAACAGAAATGACTAATAAAGGTTTTGTGAAATCTGAAAATCCAGACATATTAATAAGTATCTTTACTAAAGCTAGAGAAGAAATAAACATATACAATAATAACAATATGGGCTGGGGTCCTTATGGTTATGGTTGGGGATGGAGTCCGTATTATTACAACAATTTTAATAACACCTCTGTAACAAGCTCTACCGAAGGCACATTATTTATAGACCTTATAGATGCTAGCAAAAAAGAATTAGTTTGGCAAGGTGTGGGTTCTGGTTATTTAACCGAAAACATGAATAAAAAAGAAGAACGTATAAATGAGTTCGTGGGTAAAATTTTAGAAAATTATCCGCCTGAGCTTAAAAAATAATATTTTCCCTGAAAAAGAAAATTAGTGCTGGGAACCTAGAAATGGGTTCCTTTTTTTGTTTCTAAAAATACATTAGTATGCAAAATATCAGATTTACTTTTATCCTCATTAACTGTAAGCTGACATAGGTTCTAAAAGTATTCGTGATGTAAAACTCCTCTATTTTTAATTATGTTTAAACTGTTTTATACTTGCTTAAAACTTCCTTTGTAAAATTACTTAAAACTAAAGTTCCACTAATTTTCGCACGCTCTAACAGTAATTTGTCCCAGTGATTGGTGTTATGCCACATTACTGTTTTCATGGCTTTTACAGCTTCAGGATTATAGGTTCTTAACTTATTAACTAAAGTATCTACTTCCGCATTTAATTCAGATTGTGTTTCAAAAACTTGAGCATATAATCCTTTATTCTCTGCCCATGTTGCACTATAAAACTGTTCCGCATTCACAGTCAGTTCAGACATTGCTGAAATTCCTATTTTACGACTAACCGCAGGTTCTATAACAAACGGGCCAATCCCGATGCTTAATTCACTTAATTTAATAGATGCATACTGCGTTGCTAAACAATAATCGGCTGCAGCTGCTAGCCCCACACCACCTCCAACAGTTTTACCTTGAACTTTACAAATTATAAACTTGCAACATTTACGCATGGCGTTTATTACTTTCGCAAACCCTGAAAAGAATAACGCACCTTGCGCCTCAGTTTCAATTGTAATAAGCTCATCGAAACTAGCTCCAGCACAAAACGTTCTATCTCCAGCACTTTGTAAAACTATAACTTGAACAAAACTATTTTCAGCTGCCAAATTAATTTCTATTTCTAATTTTAAAAGCAAAGTGCTTGGCAATGCATTATGAGGCGGATTGCTGAATGTAATGGTGCTAACACCATCTAACACGTCTTGATTTACAAAAGAATTTTCCATTTTTTATTAGCCTAAATATTGAATATCGAAGATACAGATTTTTTTAAGTTGCTACTTGTAATGCTTTCATTTTCCTAAGAAAACTCGTATTTTTATAAAAAAGGATATGGGATTACTAGATTATTTATTCAGAAAACAAAAACGTGATATTGAATATTTCAAGTCTAGAGGTGCCATTATTTTAGATGTTCGTACTAAAAAAGAGTATAATAAAGGGCATATTATTGGTTCAGAAAATATTCCTATTAAAGATTTACATTTAAAAATTTCCGAACTAAAATCTACTCAAAAACCTTTTATAGTTTGTTGTGCAAGTGGTGTTAGATCGGCTAAAGCTGTAAAATCTTTATTAATAAATGGTATTGAAGCTACCAACGGCGGAAGTTACCAAACCTTAAAAAGGTTACTATAATTTTATATTCTCAAACGTATCTTCAGTAGTAATTGGCGTATTATTATACTGCAAAGTCCACCCCATAGAATTGGTTAAAACGTAGAACTTTGCCAATTCACTAATTAATCTGTTTTTCGAATTTTTCTTAAAATCTGAAGCTTCCACTTTTTTCATAAGTGATGCTTTTACTTTATTCTTAATCTTATTATAATCCTTAGCTTCAAACTGATTTAAAAAGTCGGCCTGAATATCATAATACTCGAATTCTGGACTAATTTTAATCTCTTCTTTAGGAATATAAGTAATGTTGAGAACTTTATTCACCTCATCAATATCGTAAGTAATTTGACTTAAATCGTAAGCTATAGTAACGTCGGCATTTACAACCACCAAGGCTTTTTTCTCGGCAGTAACCAAATACGGAAATACATCTCTAGAATCTTTATACGAAAATACTTCGCTAAAATGACCTTCGGTAACGACCAATTTACCCACATTTTTTATCTGCTCCTGAATTAACATAGAGTTTTCAATAAGCTGGGCATCGTCTGCTTTCTTTTCATTACAATACCTAAGCGTAAAGAATAGTACAATTGCAATTAGAACTCCGAAAGTTATATTTTTCATTAATTTAATTTTTAATGAAAGGTATAAAATATGTTTCTTAACCCGTCGTTTTTAAACATAAAAAAAGCATCAATTTCCTACTCACATACAAGATGCCTTTCTGAGATTGATGCTTTTAACAGATTGATTAATAGCAAGGCTAAAATAATTTTTTTTTAAATATTTAACGATTTTTTTAGATGACTAACATTAATATTAGTCATAAAGCTTTATAAATGAATTAATTAAAATAATTTCTTACAAAGAGAAAGAAACACCTTCTATTTCCCGTTTTACTGCTGTAATTCTCGCATGCAAATCTTTAAGAAATTTCTGATGTTGAACAGAGGAAGCATTTATAGGTTTATGATGTAATCCGTTTTGAATGATTTGCACCTCTTTCATTAACGACGTTGTAGTAGATGATAACCATGACGCTTTAAACTTGTCCCAAATATAATCGATAGCAACTTGATTCGGATGAATTAAATCGGATGCATAAAAGCGATAATCTCGAAGTTCGTCCATCATAATTTCATACGAAGGAAAATAATAAAGCTGATGTTTTTTATTAATCTCTACAAGTTGATGAATTGCTGAAATAAGATGGGATTTACTTCGGGTATTCTCCACCATACCATCTTTAGTATGACGAATAGGTGAAACCGTAAAAATAACATTCGCTTTCGGGTTTACTGCTGCAATTTCATCCAACATATGTTGTAACGATTCTAAGATCTCAACACTACTAAGTAACTCTTTTTTAAATGCCTTTTGTGGGACTTTATGGCAGTTAGCGACAATAGTGTTAGATTCTAAGTGCCGATATACCCATGCTGTTCCTAATGTAATAACAATATGAGTTGCACTTTCTAAATAGTGCTTGGTATGTTGTAATGCTACATTTAATCCGTTTAAAACTTCTGTCTTGTCAATTCCGCTTAATTTGGAATGCGCCTGATAACAGTGCCAAAGTTCATTCTGAAGAAATAAGTCATCTTCGGTATATACTTTACCCTTTATAGCATGTGTTATTAAGTGTTCTATAGCCTTTGGCTGAAACAAAACACCAAAGGGATTTTGAAGGTTTTTAAATTTAAAAAAATCGAACTTTTGCCCAATATTTTCTACAAAACAAGACCCCAATAACAACACTTTAGACTGATAATCGATTTGATTTTCGGTTTGTTGTTGTATTGGGATCTCGGTAAAAAATTTCATAGGTTAGGCCTTTACGACATAATTTTTGGCAGCTTCTAATGCTTCTGGTATACCTTCTGGTTTTTTACCTCCGGCTGTAGCAAAAAACGGCTGACCTCCGCCGCCTCCTTGTATATATTTTCCTAATTCGCGAACCACTTGTCCTGCGTTTAATTTATGTGTTTCTACTAAGTCTTTAGAGATGTAACAAGACAATAGTGCTTTACCATTTTGTTCTGTTCCAAAAACTAAGAAAGCATTATCTAAATTGCTCCCTAACTCGAAAGACAAGTCTTTAATTCCAGCTGCATCTAAATCGACTTGCTTTGCTAAAAACTGAATTCCGTCTATGGTTTCAATTTCATTTTTAAGTTCGCCTTTTACGTTTTTAGCTTTTTCTTTTAAAAGTGCTTCTACTTGCTTTTTTAAATTTGAATTTTCATCTTGTAAACTTTGCAATGCTTTAACAGGATCCTGAGCATTGTTAAGCAATTCTTTCACTTCAAAATAAATCTTACTACTATCTGTGTAAAATTCTCTAACAGCATCGTTGGTAATAGCTTCAATTCTACGAATTCCTGACGCTACAGCACTTTCTGACTTGATTTTAAAGTGCCAAATCTCTGATGTATTTTGCACGTGAGTTCCGCCACACAATTCAATAGATTTACCAAAACGAATTGCACGAACTGTATCGCCGTATTTTTCGCCAAACAATGCCATGGCACCTTCGTCTATTGCTTTTTGCATTGGTATATTACGTTGCTCTTGTAATGGTAATTTCCCTTCAATACGTGCGTTTACGAAATCTTCTATATCTTGTAATTGCTCGTTAGTTACTTTAGAAAAGTGAGAAAAATCGAAACGTAAATGTTTAGAATGCACAGCAGACCCCTTTTGTTCTACATGCTCTCCTAAAATTTCGCGTAATGCTTGGTGTAATAAGTGCGTTGCCGTATGGTTACAAGAGGTTCTGTAACGTTGTGTTTCATCTACACCTGCCTTTAACACATTATTTAGATCTTCTGGAAGTTCTTTTACTAAATGATATACAACGTTGTTCTCTTTTTTAGTATCTAAAATATAGGTAACGTTTCCGTTAGCCGATTCAATATAACCTTTATCCCCCACTTGTCCTCCACCTTCTGGGTAGAATGGCGTTAAATTGAAAACAAGTTGATACATGGTCCCTTCTTTTTTCGAGACTACCTTTCTATAACGTGTAATTTTAACCGGTGTTACCAAGGTATCGTAACCTACAAATTCCTGAATATCGTCTTCTATTAAAACAGTCCAATCGTCTGTAGACATTTCACTAGCCGATCTCGATCTTGATTTTTGTTTTTCCATAGCGGTATGAAAACCAGCTTCGTCCAATTCTAACCCTTTTTCACGAAGGATTAAAGACGTTAAATCGATTGGAAAACCATACGTATCGTATAATTCGAATGCTTTTTCTCCAGAAACAACTGTATCCGAAGTATGCTCTATTACACCATTTAGGAGTACTAGACCTTGATCTAATGTTCTTAAGAAAGACATTTCTTCCTCTTTTATAACATTCTGAATCAGTTGTTTTTGGGATTTTAATTCTGGAAATGCCTCCCCCATTTTATTACTAAGTACATTTACTAATCTATAAATAAATGGCTCTTTCTGATCTAAGAATGTAAAACTGTAACGTACGGCTCGACGTAATATTCTACGAATAACATATCCTGCACCTGTATTACTTGGCAATTGTCCATCGGCAATAGAAAATGCTACAGCACGTACGTGATCAGAAATTACACGAATGGCAACATCTACCTTTTCATCCTTACCATATTCTGTTTTAGAAATGGTTTCTATTTCACGAATAATTGGTGTAAATACATCGGTATCGTAATTAGATTGCACACCTTGCATAACCATACACAAACGCTCGAAGCCCATACCTGTATCAATATGTTTATTAGGAAGCATTTCTAAACTTCCGTTGGCCTTACGATTGTATTGCATGAATACTAAATTCCAAATCTCTACCACTTGTGGATGATCTTCGTTTACTAATGATTTCCCATCTACTTTAGCTTTTTCTTCAGCCGAACGAATGTCTACATGGATTTCACTACATGGTCCGCAAGGACCTTGATCGCCCATTTCCCAGAAATTATCTTTCTTGTTCCCCTTTAATATGCGGTCTTCAGGCACAATTTCTTTCCAAAAATCGTAAGCCTCCTGATCCATAGGAGTACCATCTTCTTCATCACCTTCAAAAACAGTAACATACAATATGTCTTTATCTATGCCATAAACATCGGTTAATAACTCCCAACACCATGCAATAGCTTCTTTTTTAAAGTAATCTCCAAAACTCCAGTTTCCAAGCATCTCAAACAGCGTGTGATGATACGTATCATACCCTACCTCTTCCAAATCGTTATGTTTACCAGAAACACGTAAACATTTTTGAGAATCGGTTAAACGCGTATTTGGTGGTTTTGCTTGCCCCAAAAAGTATTCTTTAAACGGTGCCATTCCAGAGTTAACAAACATTAACGTAGGATCGTTCTTTAAAACCATTGGTGCAGACGGCACAATAGTATGACCTTTACTTTTGAAAAATTCTAAATATTTAGAGCGAATGTCTTGAGATTTCATATGATATGTAACAAACTGTTATTTTATTGACTACTTTTAAAGAGTCATTTTTCGATTTTAAAGTGCAAATATATTGTTAAATTCAGGTTTGCTTGAAGCTAGAGCTAAATTATTATCATTACTTTTTTAAATTTGTAATGAAAATATTTTAGTAGGTTTGCTAGAATACCCTAGGTTTAACAAACACGTTTCACCTTTATAATTGCAAAAATAGTATAAATTAAATAATGAGTAAGGTAAAATATTATTATGATCCTGAGACGCTTTCCTATCGTAAAATAGAGCGTAAAAAGCGTAAGACGTTTAAGTACATATTAGGATTTATTACGGCTTCAGCCTTATTTGGATTTTTAACTGTTTTTGTTACAAGCCATTTTGTTGAATCGCCTAAAGAGAAAGCTCTAAAGCGCGAACTATCGAATATGCAATTGCATTACGATATGTTAAATAAAAAGATGAATGAAGCTTCTGAAGTTTTAGCGAGTATAGAAGATCGAGACAATAACATTTATCGTATTTATTTTGAAGCAAATCCAATTCCTAAAGAACAGCGTATTGCTGGTTTTGGAGGAATAAACCGCTATAAAGGTTTAGAAGGTTACGATAACTCTAAACTTATTATTGAAAGCAGTAAAAAATTAGACGTTCTTCAAAAACAAATTGTAGTACAATCTAAATCTTTAGACGAAATTGCAAAATTAGCAGAAGACAAAGAAAAATTATTAGCTGCAATCCCTGCCATACAGCCTGTTAATAATGTAGACTTAACCAGAATAGCTTCGGGATATGGATACAGAACCGATCCTTTCACTAAGGCTCGTAAATTTCATTACGGAATGGATTTTACAGCACCTCGTGGCACTCCAGTATATGCCACAGGAGATGGAGTTGTAGTTCGTGCCGATAATCACTCTACTGGTTACGGAAATCATATTAGAATAGATCATGGCTATGGTTATGTGAGTTTATATGCGCATCTTTACAAATACAATGTGAAGAAAAATCAGAAAGTAGAACGTGGCGATTTAATTGGATTTGTTGGAAGTACAGGACGTTCTGAAGCACCGCATTTACATTATGAAATTTTTAAAGACGACGAACGTATTAACCCAACAAATTTCTATTACGGAAGTTTAACTCCAGAAGAATATAACAGTCTGCTAGAAAAAGCTTCATTAGAAAATCAATCTTTAGATTAATGCATATAGATTTACCAGAAAAACGATATTATGGTATTGGCGAAGTCGCCAAAGCATTTGGTGTTAATGCCTCTTTAATCCGCTTTTGGGAAAAAGAATTCGATGTGCTTAAGCCTAAAAAAAACGCTAAAGGCAATAGAAAATTTACGCCTGAAGATATTAAGAATTTAAAATTAATCTATCATTTAGTTAAAGAACGAGGATTTACGCTAGATGGCGCAAAAATCCACTTAAAGGTAGAAAAAAAGAAAACTTTAACTAACTTTGATATAATAGAAAAATTAGAAGACATAAAAAATCAGCTAATTAGAATTAAAAACCAACTTTAAAAAAACTAACAATCATGAAAAAATGGTTAATTCCCGTAATTATTATTGCAGCTATTGCATTTGGTCTCTACAATTGGGGAGTAGGATTTAATAACACTGCAGTTAGATTAAACGAAAACGTGAGCGAAGCTTGGGGTAATGTACAAACCTCTTACCAACGTAGAAATGATTTAATTGGAAATCTTGTTAAAACAGTTCAAGGTGCAGCAGATTTTGAAAGATCAACATTAACAGATGTTATCGAGGCTCGTGCTAAAGCTACGTCTACAACAATTAATCCTGAAAATATAACTCCAGAACAATTACAACAATTTAATGAAGCTCAAGGCGGATTAAGTAGTGCACTGTCTAGATTATTGGTATCTGTAGAGCGTTACCCTGATTTAAAATCTAATCAGAACTTTTTAAAACTTCAAGACGAATTAACAAGTACTGAAAACACTATACAAACGGCTCGTGTTCGCTATAACGAAGCGATTAAACCTTATAACAATCATGTTAAAACATTCCCTAACTCATTGTTAGCAGGCTTGTTTAACTTTGATGCAAAACCATATTTCGATGCTGAAGCGGGTGCAGAAAAGCCTGTAGATGTCGATTTTGATTTCAAATAAAATTATATAATGGATTCTAAAGTAGAAAGATTTCTTAGTCGTAAAGAGGAAAACGAAATCGTTGAAGCAATACGCTTAGCCGAAAATCAGACCTCCGGTGAAATCCGAATTCATATAGAAAAAACAGCTTCCATAGACGTTTACGAACGCGCTATGGAAGTTTTCCATGTCCTTAAAATGGATAACACTAAGCTTCAAAACGGCGTACTAATTTATGTTGCAGTAGAAGATAAAACCTTTGTAATTTACGGCGACAAAGGCATTAATGATGTGGTTGATGATAATTTTTGGGATACCACTAAAGATGTTATTCAGTCGTATTTTAAACAAGGAAAATTTAAAGAAGGTCTTGTAGAAGGCGTATTAAGAGCTGGAAAAGAACTTCAAGCTAATTTCCCTTGGGATGCATCAGACATCAACGAATTGCCTAACGAAATTTCAAACGGATAAATCGTGCTAAAACTTAAAAACACTTGGTTATTTACATGCTTATGTATCGCATTTTGTTTCTCACAAATGCTTACTGCGCAATTTGATATTCCAACAAAACCAGAATTTCAAACCAGTGTTTACGATTATATCAATTTACTATCTCCTTCCGAGAAAAGTAATTTAGAGCAAAAACTTGTAAAGTATTCAGACACGACTTCAACACAAATTGTAGTTGCAATAATTGCCACAACTAAAGGTGAAAACATCGGGCTCTTAGCTCCAAAATGGGCGCAATCTTGGGGTGTTGGTCAAGCTAAAGAAGACAATGGTATATTTATATTATTAGCCAAAGACGATCGTAAAATTTGGATTGCTCCAGGTTACGGAGTAGAAAACCGTCTTACAGCTGGTGTTGTTGGTGAAATTACAAGAAACGTTATTATTCCAGAGTTTAAAACCGGAAGCTTCTATGCCGGTTTAGATAAAGGTTCCGATGCTATTTTCCAACTTCTAATGGGAGAATACCAAGGATCTAGACAAAATGCAGAGCCTGAAGGGTTCCCTCCTGGATTGGCCATGTTCATGATTATAATGTTTATTATTTTTATGATAGCTATTTCTAAAAATAAACGCGGCGGTGGCGGTGGAGGCAACGGTAACAACCGTAGACCCACTAGTATTTTAGATGCCATTATTTTAAGTAATATGGGCCGTGGTAGTTACGGCGGTGGCTTTGGATCTTCTGGCGGAGGATTCGGTGGCGGTAGCTTTGGCGGCGGTGGCGGCTTTGGTGGTGGCTTCGGTGGCGGAGGATTTAGCGGTGGTGGAGCCGGTGGTAGCTGGTAACAATTATCATATTTTCAATTATATCCCGTTTATTTTCTTTAAATCTGATTTCTAATCAGTTCATACCTCTATACTTTTTTTGTTATATCCTTTTTGTTTAACTTTAATATAAAAGGCTATGATTTCTCTATATATACCAATAAACTTTAGGGTGTAATTTCTTATTTTTCATAGCTAACTTACATTAGATGTATTCGTATTTCTAATCCAAAAAGTATCAAGCCATGAAAAAATATTCAAACTTAATATTTAGTGTTTCCTTACTAATTATAGTGTTATGCCTAAATCCTATTGCAGAGCTTTTAACACGAATTACGACCTTAGATTTTTCATTTTTAACCAACCAAAAACACAACTTCTTAATTGCTGTAATGGCTTGGATTAGTATAGAAGTGTTACACAAACTCAAGAAAAGGTTTTTAACATATTACGACATTACTCAAGAAGACAATTTACATTCTAGAAAAGTTTATACACAATTTAATATTCTTGAAAAAGTCATTATTTTCATTATTATTATGATAGCAACAGGCCTAATATTATTGTCTTTCGAAAACATTAGAAAAGTTGGAGTTGGCCTATTTGCTTCGGCGGGTGTGGCAGGTATCATATTAGGGTTATCTGCTCAAAAAGTTGTTGGAGCTTTACTTGCTGGAATACAAATTGCCATAACGCAACCTTTTAGAATAGACGATGCGGTAGTTGTAGAAGGTGAATGGGGCTGGATTGAAGAAATTAACTTAACCTATGTGGTTATTAGAATTTGGGACAAAAGACGACTTGTTTTACCATCGTCTTATTTCTTAGAAACTCCATTTCAAAATTGGACTAGAAATAATGCCGATATTATGGGAACTATATTTTTATACACGGACTATAATATTCCTTTTGATGATTTAAGAACGGAGTTGACACGACTACTAGAAGGTAGTGATTTATGGGATGGAAAAGTAAATGTATTACAAGTTACAGAATCTAAAGAAACAACCGTAGAATCTAGAATTTTAGTCAGTGCAAGAAACTCACCTACCGCTTGGGATTTGAGAGTCTATATTCGCGAAAAGATGATAGAATACATACAAAAAAACTATCCAAACAGTTTACCAAGAACGCGTGTAGTTATAGAAAAAAATGGTTTAGACCTTTGATAAGAAGATAGCCTAATGTCTATTTTTACCTTTCAACTATTTAAGCAGAACTTGATTTATAAACATAAAAAAGCCCATTCTTTTCAGAATGGGCTGTATATTACTGTAATATTTAATTATTTTTTACGCATATATACACTTACGGGAACCCCGTTAAAATCGAAATGCTCACGCAATTTGTTCTCTAAAAATCGTTTATAAGAATCTTTTACATACTGCGGTAAATTACAGAAGAATGCAAATTGAGGTTGCGGTGTTGGCAACTGTGTAATAAATTTAATTTTTACGAATTTTGCTTTATATGCTGGTGGAGGATAGCTTTCAATTATCGGCAACATCACTTCGTTTAAAACACTTGTTTTAATTTTCTTAGATCTGTTTTTATATACTTCAACAGCAGTTTCAATAGCTTTAAAAATACGTTGTTTATTTAATACTGAAATAAACACAATTGGCACATCTGTAAACGGCTCCATTTCACGACGAATCTGTCTTTCAAATTCTTTAGCAGAATTTGTTTCTTTTTCAACTAAATCCCACTTATTTACAAGTACAACAATTCCTTTTCTATTACGCTCTGCTAACCAAAAGATATTCTGAACTTGTCCGTCGAAACCTCTAGTGGCATCAAGCACAATAATACATACGTCACTATGCTCTATAGCACGCACACTACGCATTACTGAATAAAATTCTAAATCTTCTTTTACCTTAGACTTACGACGAATTCCAGCCGTATCGACCAAATTAAATTCGAATCCGAAACGATTATATCTGGTATCGATAGAATCACGCGTTGTTCCTGCTATATCTGTAACAATATAACGCTCCTCACCGATTAAGGCGTTAATGAATGATGATTTCCCTGCATTAGGACGTCCCACGACAGCAAAACGAGGTAAAGCATCTTCTTCCTCCTCTTCTTCTTGTTCTGGTAAGGCTTCAACTAAGGCATCTAATAAATCTCCTGTTCCACTACCATTTATACTTGCTACAGTAAAATACTCGCCTAAACCTAAAGAATAAAATTCTACAGCATCTTCGGCACGTTTCCCGTTATCTACTTTATTAACTACTAAAAAAACAGGCTTAGTGACTTTACGTAACAATTTAGCGACATCTTCGTCCATTCCAGTTACACCAGTCTCTACATCTACCATAAAAATAATAGCATCGGCTTCTTCTATAGCCAATACCACTTGTTTATCAATTTCTGCCTCGAACACATCGTCACTTCCTTTTACATATCCTCCGGTATCGATTAACGAAAATTCTTTCCCGTTCCAGTCACTTTTTCCGTAATGTCTATCGCGAGTAACCCCACTAACTGCATCTACAATGGCTTCACGTCGTTGAATTAAACGATTGAAAAATGTTGACTTACCAACATTTGGTCTTCCTACTATGGCTACTATATTACTCATATACTTTTAATTGTCTGCAAAGGTAGTGTTTAGATATTTAAGAAAAAACTGTAATTTAACGCATTCTTTTAAACAAGAGAAAAAATATGCTAATAGATAACGACATTGCACTACGCCCAAGATTTAATATAAACATTCCTAAAAGTAATACAGATGTCTTATCTAGCTTTGAAAAGCTTAAAGATACACAAACAGAATTTATAGTCTCTCGTGTAGATGACCATGTATTTATTAGAATTCCAAAACATAAACAACATTTTTGGTCGCCTCAATTACACCTTGAAATTAATGAAACAGAAGGCAATAACTGTAAGCTACATGGGCTTTTCGGACCAAATCCAACAGTATGGACTATGTTTATGTTTTTACATTTTATAGTCGCTATGCTATGTATTGGTTTCGCCATTTGGGGCTATTCTAATTGGGCATTAAAAACAGCTTATGGCTTACAATTGGGAGTTTGTATAGCAATGGTTATTGCATGGTTTGCTCTTTATTTTATTGGACGTGCAGGACGAGCAAAAGGAAAAAACGATATGATGCTTTTACATCAATTTATGAAGAAAAGCCTAAATTTATAACGTTTTACTTCTGATTATATCCAAAACGACGTAATTGATTAGCATTTGAACGCCAATTCTTATTCACTTTCACGTATAACTCTAGATGGATTTGCTTTCCGAAGAATTTTTCTAAATCTTTTCTTGCTTCAACTCCAACCCGTTTTAAAGCCGAACCTTTATGGCCAATAATAATTCCTTTTTGTGTTTCACGTTCTACCATAATTACAGAACGCACACGAATAATTTGTTCTTCTTCAAAAAACTCTTCTGTATCTACTTCTACAGCATAAGGAATTTCCTTTTTATAATGAAGTAGAATTTTTTCACGAATGGTTTCATTAATAAAGAAACGCTCTGGTTTATCTGTTAATTGATCTTTTGGATAGAATGGTGGAGAATCTGGAAGCAACTCGATAATACGATTAAATACTTCAGACACATTAAAACCTTCTAAAGCCGAAATAGGAAAAATTTCTGCATTTGGCACTTTACTACTCCATAACCCCACTTGAGCTTCTAATTGCTCTTGATCGGATTTATCAATCTTATTTAAAAGTAATAAAACAGGGATTTTAGCAGCTGTAATTTTATTAAAAAAAGCTTCGTCTTTTAATTCAGTTTCACCAATTTCAACCATATAAACTAAAACATCTGCATCTTCGAAGGCCGACTTTACAAAATCCATCATAGACGATTGTAACTCGTAAGCTGGTTTAATAATCCCAGGTGTATCTGAAAGAATCACCTGAAAATCGTCTCCATTTACAATTCCTAAAATACGATGACGCGTGGTTTGTGCTTTGGAGGTGATTATTGATAATTTCTCACCTACAAACGCGTTCATTAATGTTGATTTTCCTACGTTTGGATTTCCAATAATATTTACAAAACCTGCTTTATGATTCATCTTTAACTACATTTTAGAAGTTGCAAAGTTACAACCTTGGTTTATTAAATCCGCTTTTACGAACATAATACTTTGTTTTCAATTCAATATAAATGAAAAAAGCGACTAAGACTATGTCTTAATCGCTTTTTATATTTGGTTTTAATAAGATTACATCCCTACTAAACTCATTGCTTTCTTTAAAATGTCTGGATTACTAGAAATCCAACTCATTAATTTTTGAGTTAATTCTGGATTATCCATAACATATTTCATTAATTGACCTTTAGCATCAGGGTTTTTCGTGATAAAATCTGTAACCTTAGCTTGTGTTTCTGGGTTAGATTTTAAATATTCTGTAGCTTGTCTTCTAAGAGGTGAATCCTTATCTACTAAAGCTTCTTTTACTTTAGTTTGTGCTTCAGGATTATTCATAAAATAAGACTTCATTTGGTCTGCACTCATATCTGACACAGCTGTTGTAGCTGCATCTGCTGCTGTTGATTTTGAAGAATTACAGCTAAAGAATGTTGTGCAACATAATGCAATAGCAATTACTAATACTGATTTTTTCATGGTTTTAAATTTAATGGTTAATATTTTTTGATAAAAATACTACTTATTTGTTAAATTATTCCAAAATTAATAACTTATAATCGGGAAATCAAATTGTACACGTTTTGAAATCAAATTGTACAAAGATTTTAACAAATGTACATAAATTACCACCGTTAAAACAGCCATTAAATGCCTTTTAAACGGTGGTTAAACACTCTAAACTTACTTAAATAACATAATATCGGTGTAGCTACTATTGTAATTAACACTGGTATTAACCTCCAATTTGGTAGCATGAGCAAACGGATTAGTAGTTAATGTTCTGTTACCAACCCACTCACAAAGCTCTATAATTGAAGACTTATTTGAAGTAAAATAGAAGTATCTATGTCCTTCTAAAACACTCAGGACATCTAAGTAGTCCGTTAAGTTCCAATAATTCTTATACGTTACCGACGTTGTTTGTAAATAAGGTGGATCAATTAAAAACACAACCTTATCGCTATCCTTGTACTGTTCAAACAACACTTTATAATCTAAGCTCACAATATCCAATCCGTTTAAATATCCCTCAGCTTTATAATCGCTCATTCTAATGCAATTATACAGAGTGCTTTTTACTAAATCCTCATAATTAAGCACGTACTTCATACTAAACAATAAAGATGAAGACAACGTAATATAATCTACATAGTTATATTGGTCTTCATGTCTTTTTATCGCTTTTAAGACGTTTTCTCTGGTTACACCAGTAATACGCTTATCCTTTGGCCATTCGCTTATTAGCATGCGTAGTTTCTCTAATAAGTTATTGGTCTCAGGTATCGCATTAATACGCTTACGATAATTATCGAAGTCATTATAGACAACTGTAGCATTTGGATAGTGTTGTTTTGCTGTATGTGCTAGCAAACCACTCCCACCAAATAAATCGACATATATTCCGTCTGGGGGATAGTTATGCAAAGCATCCTTAAAAGATTTAATAAATTTCCGTTTCTGACCCATAAACGGCAAAGGCGCAGTGTTGTACACTTTTTTACTCATTTTACTATTCGTTTTTTGATTAATGATTGATTGATGTTTACTATATTTGTGCCTCTCACAACCCAAAACAATAAAGCCCAAAGACTCTGAAAGACATATTGTCCTCCAGTAGCCTTTGGGCTTGTGTTTTAAAGGTTGTGAGAGATTTTTAAACGCTGGGGGACTTTTATATAATCCCACCTTAATAATCGTTGATTAATCGATTATTGTATAGTTTTTTTCGAGGGCTTCCCTCGTTTGTTTCATATCTTTTTGTGCTTGTGTAGTGGTTTTACAAACGCCTTTAATGTTTGCTTTAGGCGTTGTACCGTCTTCTAATATTTCTAAATAAAACACATAAGAACTTCCTTTTTCTAGAGATTTTGCGCTTACGTTGTAATTAGAATGCATTCCTGCACTTATTATGGCGCGATCACTTATAATATCTGTTACGATGGCAATTTTCTTGTAAAGGGTTTGCTTTTGTGCAAAGCTTGAAACGCTTACCATTAAAGCGATTATTAATAGTGTTTTTTTCATATTTAAGATTGTAAAAGATTTATATTCTCGTATTGGTGTACTTTGGTTCTGGCACGTAACACACCGCTGTACATGGCATTATAACAGTGGTTTTTATCTATATAGTCTAGTAGTTTAACCATTAACACTCCAAAGCGGTTTAAGGCGTTTAATTCTGCATTCCAACCCAATACTTCGCTTATAGTATCGTCTTTGTCTCCAAAGGCGTAACGCAAATCTTTTTGCACCAGAAACAACCAATTAAAGAAGCCTCCAAATACAGCATTACCTAACTGGTCGTAACTTGCTGCTATTTGTATAAAGAATAACGAGGTGCCAGATAAAATATCTCTTACTTTACGTTTTTCTTGCGAAATACTAGAGACAACCTTCCAGAGAAATGCCAACGGTGTTATTATTATAAATAACACCAAGCTTACAACTATTAATACAAGGCCTAATAGCACTTTACCAATGTTTATTACTGCTTCTTTCATTTACGCTTCTGTTACTAGTTCCTGTTCGTGTATAATTTCCCAGTCTGAAGCTGTAAGGGGTGTTAGCATATTATTCTCATCTACTTTACTGTAGTTTTCGTCTGCCACTATTTTAATTAGTGTGGCATCTGTTAGCACTTCTGTAAGTTGAGTACTAAAGCTTTCCGACACTAACACATCTGTATTAGCAGCTGTAAACAAAGCATCCATATTGGCTTTTAAAAGCGTAAGGCGTTTAACGTGTTGGCGGCCTGCAATACCGTCTTTTACAGGTAACGGCATAAGATTATAAAGCGGTGCCCCTACACTTGGGGTGGCATTTTCCTGTTGTTCGTAATAGCCTACAAGTACCACACTTGTATTGCCTAAAAACTTAAACTCTTCTAGTTTTACAACCGCGATACCACGCTTATTAATTTGTGCATCTAACAGCACTGTTGATGTTGTTCGTATTTGTTTCATTTTCTTAAATTATTATAGTGTTGACACATAATCCCCGTTGTCGTCGTAAAATTCTACAGTATAACCTCTTGAGTCTTTTAAATACTGTAAATCCTCGTCAGCTAAACCTCCGTTGCTAGTAGCTAAGAACTCATGTACTTTTATCGTTCTATTTCCTGATGCATTAGTAAACATAGTGTCGTCTCCTACTGTTGGTCCTGCTTGTTTTAATTTTTTAGCTGTTAAGTTGGTATTGAAATCATAAAATGTAAGATTTCCACTTAGTATAGCTTCTAATGAAGGCATTTCCCAATTTACCAATAATGGAGTGTTTCTAATGCTTTGTCCTCCTCGCCACGTAACGCAATTATTCATTACAAGTGAAGTGAGATTGCTCATATTTCTAAAAGTCCCTCCAGAGTTGAAGTTAATAACCCCGTTAAATGTTAATTGAGATACCCCACAATTATAAAAAGCATTAGAACCAAAACCAACAACTAAATCACTGTCATTATAAAAAGTAAGGTTTTGGTCGTTTTGGAATGCGTAACTAGCTATGCTGTACGAAGGAGCTAAAACCTTAAATTTAATTCTATCGGAGTCAATGGATAGATTTACTATCCTAGCAGCCTTAACCCCTATTTTCTCCCCTACTAAGGCTCTAGATGTCAAAATATTCTGAACCCCTCCTAATTCGGTATTAAAATCTAATGGATTATCTACATATCCAATATAGTTTACTTCCCAATTTCCTGTAGAATATAGAACTCCTAAAGGGTAGCCGTTATTAGCCGTCATAGCTTCTATCGGAACATATATATCACAATCAGGGTTTACCCCTACAAACGCATTTGTCTCTGAAGATGGGTCTGTTAGAGCAGGCATTTTAATCTCTATCAAATTAGGTGTGCTTTGCAAAAACCCGTACCCTATATACGTTAAACCTACAGCTTCAAAATACTGTAGATTAGCACACCCTCCAAATATGTTAGAAGATATCCCTTTCTTAAGTCTGCCTTCTAAGCATTTAAAATATGTTAAATTTAAATTATCTCGGAAGGACTGAGTTCCCGTTATCTCGTAATCAATATCAATATAAGCTTCTACATCACTTCCTATTATTTTGAAGTAAGGTATGTTTGATGCGTTTATTCCTAGTTTACTTGCTAAAACCAACTTATCTGGTACGTCTGTAGAGACTCCTCCTATAAATGTGTTTGGCTCATAATACGGGTTACTAATACCATTAATATATTTTTGCTGTATCAAACTCATAGTATTATTATACTTCCCATTCGCCAGAGGCGTAAAAGGTGTCGTTGGTTAATTTCTTTTCTACCATACCACGGTAACCGTTACTTAACAATGTACCATTAGGAGCTAGCAACATTGCACCACCACCATCGGTTAAAATGTTTAATTGCCCTGTTCCAATGGTTATAAAGAAACATACAAAGCCGTCGCGTAATACGCCTGTTGGAATAGTAATATTCCGTACCACCGTACCATTTATAAAAAAGGTTTGGCGAAAATGGGCATCGGTAAGGGTAAGGTCTCCAGTAGCATCTGTAACCTCTAATTGTTTGTTTAAACTGTTATCGGCTACTTGTGCTTTTTCTTCAGTAGTAAAGTCTTCTGTACTCAAGCCTTTGCCTTCTATTTTATCTACCTTATTTGAAATATCGATATCGTCTCCAGATACTAGATTTTCTAATTTATCCTTTTCAGCCTGAGAAAAGCTTCTTTCACTCAATCCATAACCGTTAACCTTATCAACTTTTTGGTCTAAATAAGTGTCTAGATTCTGAATATCTGTAGTGGGAATTTTATCGTCTTTATGCCGAAAAGAATCCCAAGTTGCCCAAAACTGCGCCTGTGTAGGTTTTAACCCTGTTTTAAACCAGTTTTTTATTGTTGTAAGTGCTGTAGCCATATTAGTTTTCTATATAAATTATGTATGCTAAAGTGTAGTATGGTGGTCGGTTTTCGTGAGATTGGCCGCTTCCTGCGTTGTTTGTTTTTGTAACTTCTCGCGCATATATGTTCCCATCGTGAGATAGTTTATCGCCTGCGTTAATACCTCCAGATTCGTTACTATAAACGGTATTAGTAAGATCGTGATCGTGAGCAGGAAGTTCGGCTTCGGTTAACGTATGCTTCTTTTCTCCTCCCGTTTTCCCTATGGTGTTATAATCGTAATCTGAAGAATCGTAACCAACAATAAACCGTCCTTTTAAGTTTGGTGTACCATTGGTTCCGTCGCATAATTGCCAACCACTTGGAATTTGAGTTACAGAACCGCTGTATAGTTGTGGGTTTGTTCCTGCAGGTAGAATACGAGATTTTAGATTTCTAAGGGTATCTACTTTTACAAAATCGCTCCACGGTATAGCACCTGTTCCTGTTCCAAATCCAACCCAACGCTCAAAAATCACATCTTTTACATCTCCATTTTCAAAGATTTTTTGTGTTGCCGTTTCATATATTTTTACAGAAATTAAAGGTGTACCTCCTTTAAAAACAAAAGCTTCTCCGTTAAGGTAAACAATACCGTCGGTAACATTTGCCCCTACAAGCTCGCAGCCTTTTAAAATGGTTTTATCGCCTGCCATTTCTCCAAGCCCTCCCAATAGTGCTAAACTACTTTGTAGTGCATCTAAAATGTTTGTGCTTAGTCCGAAACCGCCCGTTTGGTTAAAGTTTAAATGATTCATATTTAAATGGTAATTATTTTATAGTTTTTGCCTGCTAGTTTGTAAAAATCAATCAGCCCAATAACTTCATATTGTTGTAAATTCATTATTTCTAGAGGTACGTACACCGTAAAATCGGCTGCAGAACCTACAAGTTCATTTTCATTATACAGCCACGTTTTATTTGCGCCTAAACCTATTTCGGTTTCTGTATAAATGTAATTGGGTCGATCTTCGCCTTCAGTATAAATATAGAAGGCAGCATGGACATCGCCATCGTTTATAAAAATGCGTCGCTGTTCTGCATCAAACCGATCGTTAAGTGCGCCACGCATACTGCATACCTGCCAACTGTGTTCTAATTTGTAAATGTTTGCTAAACGGTATTGACGCCAATTGTAATGCAGATTTACTAACGGACTTATCAAGGCATGTAAATACGCTATTACTCGAGGTTGCCGAATGTTAATCGGCAATACCAGAATGGCTAATCGTTTATAATTAATACTATACCACATAGGTTATGTTATCGAAATTATTGACTTTAAAATATCCTGATGTTGGAATGGTTTTTACATCTACTGGCACAGGATCTCCGTAATCGTCTAGTTGGGGATCTATCCAAGCACTTTCAATATTTACAATATGTGCTATTTTTACTCCATTAACCAATTGCAGTTTGTCTACAAAGCTTTGCACTATAAACTCACCATCGAAAGGGAGTTCTTTCATGTATTCCTTAATAGCATCTTCTACAGGATAGTTACCGTTTAGAATACTCATACCTGTATCACTAAGTACCAAGGGGTCTCTATAAATACGTAGGTCTAAATACAAAATATCTGGTTCGTAATTAATAATAGTAACTTTTACACCTGCAGGTTTTATTTCAGCGATGTAAGCATCGAATGCACTACGTTGTTCTAGAGTAATAGGAGAAAGCTCTTCGCTAGTTTCGCCTGCAATTTTTAGTATAACACGGCTGTCTACTTCACTTTCGTTAACAGCAGCATACTTAATTATTTTTGATGTTTCAATTTGCTCTTCGGTTGCGTTGTCATTATCAAAATTATCGGTGTCGGTTATTAAATCGAAACCATACTGGTATTTTAACGCCATAAATCTATACCACGGTAATCGGGCGTTTTTCTGATTTAAAATTTGAGTATCTACCTCGGTAGCATGTAAATCGAACAACAGCTCGTGGGTATGAATTGCCACAGCTATGACATAAGCAAACAAACGATAAATGGATACTTGACTAGTACTGGTTAAGTTTGCTAAGTTCACATCACCTAGAATGTTATTTAGAATTTCTGTATGTATTACGGATATTGTACGTGCCATATTATCGAACTATAAAATCGTTTTCAATTGCCATATAACCTATACCTTCAAACTCTGTAGGGTCTGTGTCTCCACCGCCTTCGGTATCTGTAGTTTCAAGATTTGTAGATGTTGCTGGTTTTAGTTGTTTGTGTTTATAATAATTTTGTATGCTTGGTTCTGAAGCTTCGAGACCAGGAATCTGCAATACCGTTCCAGTAGATATAACCGAGGATATACTCAAGCCATTTGCAACTGCTAGATCAAGCATTTCGTTAATACTGCCATACTCTTGTATGGCGATATCTAACAAACTCTGATTATATTTTACTCGTATTTCCAATTACTTTTCGTGTGCTAATTTATATTCCTCGAATTCCTTTAGTAGCTCATTATAGCTTTTTTGCAAACGGCTATATTTAGTTTGCCATCTACGTTCTACCTGTTGTATTTTTTGACGCCATTGTTCATCTATCTCACCCTGTCTTTTTTTTAGAAGCTCCATATCTCCACGCATTTTATCTAAGCTAGCATCGCTATCTGCAACCATATCTTTATAAATACCTTGAATTTTAGAGGTTAAATCGGCATCGTCTTGTTTAAAGCCTTGGATACGTTTTTTACGTTCAAATAACCATGCACCCAAACCTCCTATACCTAGTATGATTTCACTTATATATGGTTTTAAAACTTCTATCATAATGTGTTACTTTTTAATGTTATGTAGTTTTTTATGTCTTCGTAATTTTTACCGTCACGCTGCAAATGCAACTTCACTTTTGTCTGCAGCTCATTATTATCTACACTGCTATTAATAAACTTTAAAAGGTTTGCACCCAGTAAAGGATCTTCTTTAAGCTCGCCTTGATTCATTCTTAAAATAATACCGACTTCTTGAGTTAAACTATCTCCTATTTTAAAATCGCCATTTTCAATAAGCAAATCGTCGGTATCATCTAATAATATATCTTGTTCCATTACACTTGAATTGTAGTTGTTACACTCGCGCCATTAGAAGCGGTTCCTGTTGTTAATCTACCAATTGTGAATTCTGCAACTCCAGCTGCTATTTCATCAGCCAAATGTTGCCTAGCCTCTTCAATGTTAACATCTGGATTATCACTATTTAATTCCATAGCTGCTTTAATTTTTGCAGATAACTGTGCTTGTGTAATTGGCATAATTATTATTCTATTAAAATGGTGTTTAAACGTTCTTTAATCGCGGTCATTTCTAGAATATTAATGGTATTACCGTAAATGACTTTTATTTTATTAATCTCATCTATCATGTCGTTTAAAACATCTTTTAGAGATTCGTTATTCTGTTTTATTATAAACCCAGTTTCTTTAACTGTTAACTGTGTTTGGTTGGCTGTAATAACCGTTTCTTCAAGGTCTGTACAAGCCATTAAAAACGTTGCAGCCTCTTGGTTTAAAATTGTACCTACAAGACAACGTGCGCCTTTTTTTGGCTTCCTAAAACAATCTCCAACACCTAATAACACATCATGAAACTCGAGGTTATCTGCAGTTCCTTTGGCAACCATTGTTTTGTCTTCCCAGTTTACTGAAATGGCCTCAGCCCAATGGGTTTGTATTTTGGTGTTTTTATTAAAAGTCTTAGTAATAAGATTCCCAAACTCTTGTATTTCCTGTCCGTTTTTTTTCATAACACACTACCTCCTAAAGTGATTACTTGACGTATTTTAGACCTATCGAATGTTTTTTTAACAGACTCTATATAATAAATCCCTTGGCGGTCTTCGTATAAATTACTCTCGAGCTTGACTCTTAATCCGTGACTTACCGATGGTATACCAAAGGCTGTAAAACTCCCATCGAAACCGCCACGTTTTTTAGTTTCGTAATCTTTCTGCAGAAGCTTTTTTACTTCAGCTTCTACTTCAATATTGTAATAAGTTAATTGGTAGGTATCACCACCATCATCGCCAATTTCAACTTCTATTTTTTTACCGTCTTTTAATACCGACACGCCTTTTATTTTTAAAATCACGTCTTCAGCATTTCTATAATTTAGATCGTTACTAACAGCATTGCGTTCTAAATGGAAATTCACGGTGTCCTGGTTAGTATCGTCACTATAATATTTACCACAAACAAGCTGTTTGCCTTTCATATAACTAAACAAGTTATACGGTGCATTTTGCAACTTATCTAAAACAGCTGCTACGTTTGTTTGAGCAAAACGAACACCGCCTAATTCTACACCTTCTAGAGCATCAACATTATATCCTGGTGCAATGGTTTCTAATAGTTTTTTAAGCGTAACTGTTTTAAAACTTACATTAACAGGTAACTGTTTTAGTTTCCACATTTCATCTTCGCAAGTAATCTCTATTGGTATGTTTGCCGATACCTGAGTTACGTAACCTTCAAATTCGGTATTGTATGTCCCGTTATAACCAAAAGCAATCATTACTGGAGCACCACGTCTAAACACTTCTCGAACCTTATTTTTATCAAAGAACTTTACGTTTCTAGGTAAACGAATAATAGCCTTATCCGTTAGTAACTTAAAACTAGATTCAACTTCTACAGAGGACACCTTATCTAGTATAATCTCACGCCTTCCATTAAATTCTGGAAACGTTATTTTTATATTCATCGCTAGTGTCATAAAACCAATTCTAAGGGTTCGTCACTACTTGCGGTAATCTCAAACGGGATTACATTTTCTTTGCCTTGAGCCTGTTTAAAATCAACATCCTCTAGAGTAATTCTATAAATACTTTTATCAATAAACAGTTCGCCTAATACCTCTATACTATCGGCCAAGCCTTCCCAAGGCAATAAACTCAAATGCTGTTCATAAGCCGATTGATTTGGTGTATCTAGACACAAGCCTCTAATACGTATCTGCCAATCGTCGAAACCGTATATTTCCTTTACAGTACCGTTACTTCCTAATACTTGAGTTTTAGTAATGTTCTTGGCACGTCTAAAATCAACCATTGTAGCAGGTGGCAATTCAAAATCGTTTAATTGCTTTTGTGCCAATACTGCAGTCGATTTATAATATTGGTACGATCCACCTTTAAACTTCATCGGAAACATAATAGGCGTACCCATCCAACTCATTTTCTTTGCGGCCTCGTAAGTTTTTACAGGAATCGACTGGTAGTTTACCAAACCATTATTAGGCGCTTGGTTATCTACCTTATAAGTAATAGGTATTACACCAAATGCGGCGTTAAACAATTGCGATATGTCGGGTCTATATGTACTCATTATAAAGAGATAAGCGAATCGCGTAAACGATCGTTAATTTTTCCTGTTACGGCATCGGCTATTTTATCGATGTCGTTGCGCCAATTACCATCTATATTGAAATAGTTTTTAATGTCTAAGTTCATGGTAACGGTTTTGCCTGCACCTTTACCAATACCGTTTAAACTGCTTGAGCTTCCAGAACCGCCAGAACCACTAGTTCCTGTTGGAGCTGTTTTACCATCTAGTAAATTTGTGAAATTGCCTAAACTAGAAGTCGAAGTTGAAGCACTTTGTTTTTCAGTATCTTCTACAAGGCTTAAAGAACCGCCTGCTTTTTTAAATGCAAGACCAGATTCTAAGGCAACTTTGGCAGCTTCTTGATAACCATCTACAATAGACTTTTTTCGAGCTTCAGTATCGGCGTTTATTTGGTTTAACATGCTTTGGTTTTCGGCTGTATCCCCAATCCCCATTGCAAGTTTAAACTTATACCAACCTTCTTTAATTTGGTTTATACCAAGCATTAAGCCGTTAGTCATGGTATTAAAATCGGCTTGAATTTTTAGTACAAAGGCACTAAATAATAATTTTGCACCTGTCCAAGTATGTTCCCACGCTTCGCCCCAACCTGTAACATTCGTACTTAGCCAAATTATTCCTGCAGTTAAGGCAGCAACGCCTACAATTACCAATCCTATTGGGTTTGCTGTTAAAGCAGCATTCCATAACCATTGTGCAGCCGTTCCTATTTTTGTTGCTGCTGTTTGTATCCAAGTTACCTTGCTTAATGTAGACATTAAAGGAATCATGGACGCGATACCTGTAACTACTGGAGACAATTCCACGACTGAGGACGCTATACTTCCAAAGGTAGAACTGAACGACGTTTTTAAGTCGGCTAACCAACCACGAATACCGCCATTAGCTTGTTTTATAGATGGAATATTATTTATATCTAAATCGATACTTCCTAAACCTTCAATCCAACCAAGCCCAGCGTCTTCGCCTGCCCCCTTAAAAATATCGGCTAAAACCAGTTGTTTGGCTTGAGTAGTTGCACCTTCCATAGATTTACTAATCATTTGCACGGCTTCAAAAGAGGTTTTACCTGCTAAATCTTCAGCAGCCAAACCAATACCTTTTAAAGCATCTATTTGTGGTTGTCCTAATTCACGTAAAGACAAATCGGCTTCTTTAATAGAGTCGATGGCTTTGTCGCTAAAAATCCCATCTTTACCTGCCTGAGCCATTAATGCGATAGCTTGAGATTGCGATAAACCGAGTTGCTCTATAAAGGTTGGGTATTCTTTAAGTTGATCTATAAAATCACCATTAATGTTTGCACCTTTTTCAAATCCTGCTTCAATAAGCGCAAAGTTCTCTTCGTAACTACCACCAATTTGTTTAGTCATAGCATTAGCAGCTTTGGCAATTTCGTCTGGACTTTCTTTAAATACAGCACCAAGTTTATACGCTTTAGCTGTTAAATTGTCTAAGTCATCGCCTGAAGCTCCAGAGAACCGTTCAATGTTTGTTTTTAAATCTTCAATTTCTGTAGTAAACCGTAAACCATCAATAGCCTTGTTAACCAATTCAACAGTTTGATTTGCTACAACAACAGCAGCACCCCAGTTGGCTTTCAGTTTTTCCGAATCGGGACCTTTTTCAATATCCTCAAGCTCGTGTTGTACTTCAACTAATTGCTCTTTATAACGTCTAACTTTAGTTTCAGCCTGTTTTACATCAAAGTCTATTTGTTTTCTCGTTAACGGATCTACAGTATCGCCTAAACTTGCTAAATGATCTTTTAGGGATTTAATGTGAGTCTCTTCCTTTTTTATTTCAGAACTTAGATCGTTAAAACTTTGAATGGCTTGGTTTGCAGTAGATCGTGTAGTATCGTCCATATCGTCTAAAGCAGCTGTAACATTGCGTAATGTTTTATCTACAGCCTTGGTACTTTTATCTACACCACGCATGGGTGCAGACACCTTGTCCATAAGCTCTAAAATCCATTGTGTTGTTGTACTACTACCTGACATATTATTTACTAAATACCTGACCTAATATTTCGGCCATTGCTTTTTTTGTTGCTAGTTCAGTTACTTTAAAGAGATTCTTATATTCAATCGCTTTTACATAGGCATATTCCTGATAGTGTTTTGCCCATTCTTTATTAGAGAGCGTTTCAGGATCTAATTTGTAATGGCTACGTAAAAGCGCATTGATTTTAGATATTTGTTGATGATCGTCTTCGGGTGCTTCGACCTCTAATTGGAAGAGGTCTAACGCTTTTTTACCGTTGCCTTGGCTTGCTGTTTAAGCATGTTTAGTTGCGCTAAAACTTCAATATATACTTCGCCATCTTTTTCGAGAGCTTCCATATCTCCACCTAAAACACAATTAGAAATTAATACCTTATTGGTAGCAGATACATTTTTAACAGCAGCATGTTTACCCATTGCCTCCAGTACCTGACGGTCTGGTTTACGAATTACAAAATTGACGGTTTCCCCATCTGAAGTTTCAATGGATAAATCTGAAATGCGTTTTTTTCCAAATTTTGCTTCCCACTGCAAATTCATGTCTTGTGTGATATCTGTGTATTTTTGATACTCTTGACTCATCCTTTTATATTACGTTCCACTCAATGTGCGAAACAATTAAATCTACTTTTATAGAGATTGTACCATCGTTGTTTTTTACCTCGACACCGTCGGTCATAAATTCCGCATTTCTAATACGGTCTTTTAGGATAGATCCGTCTTTACCTTCGTACTGTACGTTTACATCAAAAGGTAATATATCTTGTAATCTAGATCCTGGTGGTAAAGCTGCTTTAATAGCATTAATCTCTTCTTTGTATAAAGTAATGGAAGCTTGAGCTTCATAATTACCTTCGCCACGACCAACAGGATATTTCCCTGCACCGTAGGCATTTTCTTTTTTTGTTTCATCGGTATAACTTAATTCGGTTATACCTTCAACATCTCGAGATAACAAGTTTAGTGTAATGTTATTCCAACCAGACATCTGGCCAAACTTGTTTATAATAGTTGTAGAGGTTGTACTCATAATTATAATTTATCGGTTAATCCTAAATCTACTTCAAACTCAAACACAATAGCGTCTACAACAATATGCCCTGTTACTTTTAGCGGTGTGTCTTCGCTTAAAGTTTGTTTTGGGTTTATGTAAAACTCAAAACCACTTATTTCGTTATTGGTAATCATAACCTCCATAGCCTTATTAAGGCGTGAATTCCAATCGGAAATGGTTGTAGATTTTATATAACCAGTTAGAGCATCTTTTTTTACAATACCACGTACACGGGGAATTAAGGTTTCTCTAATAATTCGCACGGCTTTATTCCATACACGATTGTTTTCTATATAAGCGTAATCGTCTGCTTTTTCCACACAAGTAGGCGCACTGTTAAAAAATACACCACCATATCCGCTAAAGCTTCCTGCATAGATGTAGCCTGAATTAGTTAAGGCTTTTTGGTCGGCATATGATAAGGTCTCGAACGTATTCCCGTCTGATAAGTTTGAGGCTTCCCAACGGCTTGTACCATCTATAGTAAGCGGATAATCTTCGCGCCCTCTAAACCCTATAGGTTTGTTTAAAATATCTACAGAACCTAGGTTTTCGTTTACCTGTCTAACAGCTAACATGCCTAAAACAGAACCAATAGCAGCGTATTTAGTATAAGCAGCATCAATAGTCGCAACAGCTGGATCTTGAGCAATACTTACCGAAACGTTTGGTGCATTTTTAGCACGTAGGTCTGGGTAATTCGCAACGGGTGTTATTGCAGCAGCTTCACCACGCCCTTCTAATAATACATTGTCTATATATCTAAATTCTTCACGAAAATTATCTACAAACAATTGCACAGCTTCAACCTCTTCGTCAATTTCTGGAACGGCGGTTGTAGTGTTCATTATACCAATTACTTTAGCCTCTGGTACAGATCTTACCGCTGTAATAAATGCTTCAACAGCAACAACCCCTGATGGCGATAAAGTTTCGGCAACTGGAATTAAATGCAATACACCATCTGGACAATACGTAAAGAAATCTTTAATTTCATTGTAAACCAGGACACTTTCATTAGCATCGAAAGCAGCATCAATACCTAATGCTACAGCATCCTCATGCTGCAACAATTTTACAGGTTCGTAAAGTGTTACGGTTGTACCTGTAATAGGCATACACGCAGCCAATATAAAAATATTGTCTTCGTTGGGGTTGCTACGCCCTAAACCACCGTTTAACTTGTTAATATTTACACCTCTAAAACTCATTATTTATCTGCTTTTAATTCGTCTATTCGTGCGTCGTAGGCAGCTAAAACAGTTGTTCTGTTTTTACCTTCAGTTTCCTGTACAATAGCAGCTTCTACAGCTTCTATAGTTTCAATGTCTTTAGCGTTTGCAATTAAGTCTTCAGCTTTCAATGTCTTTCCTGTTTTAGTTTCTGTAGATTCTAAAACAGCATCGTTCTCAACTTCTATTACTTTGCCTTTAGCACCTGCGTGTAAATTGGCGCGGTTTTGATCTAAAAAGAATTGACCGTCTGTAGTAGCAAATAGTTTGTCTGCATCTGGATAACTTTTAAAAACACCTTGTGCTTTTTTCTGTAAGTCGGCTTTACTGTATGTTTTTTTCATGATACTATTATGATTTAATAAATGTTTTACCGAGGCTAAAAATGATAATGAGTAAAAGCACAACTCCTAAAGAAGCTAAAGCTTTCATATACCAAGGCGACTCGGTTTCTGTTATGGTTTGCGTTGTGTCTAAAGTCTCTAATTGACGAATAAGAGTCTCGATAATTGTTTCTTGAGTTTGTATAATTTTTATGTATTCGTCTACAAAACAATTTACCTCCAGTTGGTCTCCAACTTTTCTTATAGTTGATTTTAAGCGACCGTTAGGTGTTTGATTTTGAATAGGTGTTTCTGATAAGTCTTTTAATGGTACTGTAACCAATAAATACTCTGAAGGCAATCTTATAGTATCGACCTTTGGAGTGACTGTGATTTTTTTTATGGAATCGTAACGTATGGTTTTTACTATGTCCTCCGTTGGGCGTTTCGTACCCCCACAGCCACACGCCAAGGTCAATAATAAGAAAAGGCTAATACAAAATTTCATAGTTAAAGGTTCTTATACTCTAATGAAGCGTTATAAGATGGGCAGGCTTTAGACCACTCAAAAGACTCTATTGTTCCATTGCCGTTTAGGTCTTTAGACAAATCGCGATGCCCAACAATTTTGGCTTTAGGATACTTACGTCTTAAGCGTTTTAGTAACGCCAATAGGGCTGTTTTTTGTTGTGGTGTTCTGGTGTCTTCTGGTTTATTCATTCGGTTTAAACCACCAATGTAGCATACCCCAATACTGCTTTTGTTGTAATCCTTTACATGGGCTCCAATTTGCTCTTCTGGACGGCCTGTCTCTTCGCTACCATCTATATTAACTACATAATGATAACCAATACCTTTCCAACCGCGTTCTTTATGCCAACGGTCAATATCTTTAGCCGTAAAGGCTTTTCCTGCTTGAGTGGCAGAGCAATGCACAACTATGTATTTAATATCTCTCATTAAAGGAGTTTTAAAAGCAGGCTTCAGCGTTGTAAGCCTGCTAATTTGGTTTGTAATAGATTAAGCTTTACCAGAGATAATAGCTGCACTACCTTCAATACCGTAGGCTACTATAATATGATACACTTGGAAACCAACTGTGTTTTCTCTGTTTTCTGGATCTAGTTCTGCTGGTCTCGCAAAACGTGTTACTGTTCCTGCAGCTTTAGCTGTAGAACCTTTATGGAATACTACAGAAGATTTACGTCCAATAGTTACAGAACCGTAAGCTAACTTAGCTAATGTGGTATCGTCGTATTCTGGAGTTGTAGAATCTTCATAGATTTTAAATCCATAGTAACGCCCACTAATTACACCCTCTGTTTGGTTGTGGTATTGCGTATAGAATTTTCTATCCTCTTCTAATAAATCAGACACGTGATCGTCGCATAAGATTAAGATTCTACCTTTTTTATTAATACCCTTTTTGTTCATCTTAGCTTGTAAAGTTCTCAAGTCTTTAGTGGTTAACTTTAAACGTCCAGTTCCGTCATTTTCTCCAGTTGTTTCTAAAACAAATTGATTTTCGGCCTCATCGTTTTCTTGAGGTGCTAATCCCCAAATACCGTACTCCATAGTTTCATCTTCTAGAGTTTCGCGGTGCTGCATTTGTACATCACTTGTTTTTTCGTATGGTAATGCGTAAAGTTCATCTTTAGTAACGATGGTGTTTTCTGTGTCAAACTTGTTTAAAGACACCACTACGTGGCTATCGTCTCTACCATTCTTTACAATTGGGTAATTGGTATTGTTTATTAATACTGCAGGTGCTGCACCACGTTTAGGAATTTTAATGGTGTCGTTGTTTACCCAACTTTGTTTAGATCTAATTTCAGACGCCCACGTGTGTTCGTGGCGTAACTGCTTAATCATTTCCTTTTCTGCTAATTGATTTTTAACAGGTAAGGCTACTGTGGTTACAGCAAAAGATACAGCACCGCCAGACGATCCTGTAAAAGCGTGACCAACTACAGTCACTAAAAGAATAGCAACGATTGCTAATACAAATTTTGAAATATTTTTCATGGTTTAAATAGGTTTTAAATGATGTTTAATTAGGTTAATAATCCTCGATTTTGAACGTATATATTTATAGGTAATTGGGGTTTATTGTTTACTGAAGTAAGCCGCTTCTAAGGCTTCAGCTTCTTTTGGTTTTTCTGCTTTTAATTTTTCGTAGGCTTCAGGATCATTATCTAAATAATCTTCTAAAGTCCAATTGGCTTTAACAGATGCACTACCTGTAGTACTTTCTTCTCCTTTAAGCTGTGCGCTTAATTTTTCTTTAGAAGGCATTGCAGCAATAACCTTTTCGGTTGCATCAAAATTAGCTTTAGCCAAATCAGTATAATGTGGAGCTTCATCTGCAGAAAACTTCTTTTCAGAAATCCCTTTATTTACTAAGGCTTCTACTTTTGTATTGGCTTCAGTTTCGGCCTTGTCTTTATCGGCTTCTGCTTGAGAGCGTTGTTTTAAAGCGTCAACTTTCATAGCGCGCTTAGCTGCCTCGATTTGTTCATCGGTAGCATTGGAATCAAGCCCTAAAAAGGCAATCAATTCATCTTTATCCATAATATTAGTTTTAGATTTATGTTCGGTTTTCCCTTGAGTTTCGGATTGTACTTCTGGAATTATAGGCGCACCACAGGCAACTAAAGACATCACATCGGTATCTGTAAAGGCTTCTACTTCGCCTTCAATAGCATCAACAAAACCTTCTTTAAGCAGTTCATCTGCATTCATCCAGTAGTCACCAGAATCCCATAAGGCTTTAATTTGTTTTACCGTTTTTCCTGTTTTATTAGCATAGGCTTTAGCATAATCTTCTGTAATGTTTTCACCCAATTTTAAAGTACTTCTCACTTCCTTAACATTACCCTTTACACTTAAAATAGGCATATGTATCATACCTTGAGTATTGGCTTTTACAGTGGTGTGGTAATGCGATGTTAGATAAGTAAATGCAGATGCCATTAAAGCATGTACTTTAATTTGTACGGTATCGTATTTGTCAAAAAGAGCTTTCATGTCGTTAGTGGCAAATACAGAACCACCTTCACTGCTACCTTCTATAATTGCATCTTTTACACCAGCGGCTATAGAGTTTTCTACCTCGCGTCTTAAAATACTTTCCTGGTCTGCACTCCAAGACCAAATGCGACCAACTATATTAAAGTAAGCCACATTGTTATTAACAGCCGCTTCTATGCTGCCAACTTGTTTCTTGCCTTCTGTAAAGGCTATAATTTTATTCCATTTCACAAGGCAAAAATGCAGCAGATTAGACCCTCAAAAAAATTGGCATTCTGATTCGGTAACTTTTGAGTACCGATTCGGTAAGATTTGGTTACCGATTCAGAATAAGAAATTTAATAAGCCATGCCACTGTTAGATATTTGCCCTGTAATACGAATGTAAAATGGCAAAAGATAAAGAGCGCGGCATTGCTAGAATTTGGTATGTAGACCAAGGCAAAACAGCTAAAGAGATTGCAAGTAAATTAAAACTAACAGAGCTTACTGTTGGGGCTTGGGTAAAAAAATACGGATGGAAAGAGGAGCGTAATGCTCGAGAAAACTCTGTAGACAAACGTGTCGATAACATTAAAAGTGTGATTGATGATATTACAGAAGATCGCAGTTCTGCTCGTATTCGATTAAACGAGTTAAAGGCTGAATTAAAAGAAGCTCTTAAAGCCAAAGATGAAGACGAAATTCAGCTAAACAAAGACATGATTTCCGACATAAAAAAGGAAATTGTTGGTTACGATGATGCCATAAGCAAATGGAACAAAACCTTAGAAAACTTCGATAAGGAAAACAAAGTTTCATTGTCTAGTTACTTGTATGTTATGGACGAAATTTTTAAGGATCTGCAAAGTTACGATCGTAGTATTTACATGACAACTCTAGACTTTCAAGAACAACACATTAACAAAGTAAGCATACAAATAGGATGATAAAAAAATTATTAAGCCTGCTTTGGAATGGAGCAGAACCAAGACAATATTTTATAGAAGTTGGTGTCTATTTTCTAAAAAAAGGAGTTGGCTATGAGGTTGGCCAAATTATAAGAGAAAAGAAAATTAACCATATAAAAGGCAAAAGCTTAAAGGTTTGGGTGGTTAAAGATATTACGTATAGTTTACGACATAATAAGGTTGATAGTGTACTTGAAACGCAATTAATTAACGAGAATAACAAATACAGGCTGGATTGAAAAGGGACGATAAATTAGCATTAGAACGCTATAAAAAGCGGTTAGAATTTGCGCGAAGTGCAGGCGAAGTCAATCCTTTTGAGACTACACAGGAACAAAAGAATAGGATTGCACGTTGTAAATCGTCTTACGAATCTATGTGTACCGAATACTTTCCTCACTATGCAACTTCAAAACCTGCAGCCAGTCATTTAGAATCGGCAAACTACATACTAAAGCACAAAACAGGTAAAAAGTTTGACGAGATGCCTCGTGGTTTTGGTAAATCTGTTATGGACAATGTGCTTATTCCAATATGGCTTTGGATGAATGACCAAGCTCATTATATGGTTGTTGTAACAGTAAGTAAAGACCGTGCTTCAGAATTGCTAGAAGACATACGAGCTGAGTTTGAAGGTAATCCCAAAATTATACATGATTTTGGTGAGCAATACAATATTGGACAATGGGAAAAAGGGTTCTTTATTACTAAAAGTGGGTTTGTTGGTAAGGCTCTTGGTGCAGGTCAATCTGTAAGAGGATTACGTGTAAAAAGTAGACGTCCAGATTACATAGTGGTCGATGATTTAGAGACTAAAGAAACGATTAAAAACCCAAAACGACAAGATGATTTAGTAAAGTGGATTGAGCGTGACCTTATCCCGACTATGGATGGGGATATACGTCGTTTTACTTATGCAAATAACCGTTTTGCTCCTGTAATGATTCAAACTAAATTACAGGAACGCCATCCAAAATGGAAAGTGATTCACGTTAAAGCTTACGACCCTATAACCTATAAACCTACATGGCCTGAGAAATACTCAGACACGTATTACAAGGAGTTGGAATCTGAAATTGGAACATTAGCGTGTCAAGCTGAATATTTACAAATACCCCATGTAGAAGGTGCTATCTTTAAACAAGAACACATACAGTGGTCGCCATTACCAAAGCTTAATCAATATAAAATAATTGTTGGAACTTGGGATGTTGCATATTCTGGGAAGTCTACAGGAGATTATAATGCTATAGCTGTACAAGGCTTATGGAATAAAAATTTTTATGTTATAGACACTTTTGTAAAGCAATGTAAAATGCGCGATGCTGTTGCCTACATGTGCGATTTTCAAAAGCGATTACCAAAAACTGTTATTGTGCATTGGCGTTTTGAAGCTCAGTTCTGGAACGACGAAGTAGAACGTATTATTAAAGAAACCGAAACCGCTTTTGGTATTAAACTAAACATTGTAAAGTTTACTGTGCCTAAAGTTAAAAAGTACGACCGTGTGTTAACCCTGCATCCGTATTACCAAAATAGTCGCATTTTCTACAACGAAAATTTAAAAAGCCACAACGATACTCAAGTAGGTATTGCGCAATTACTAGGTATAGAACCCAACTATAAAACGCACGACGATTTTCCAGATACACACCAACAAGGAATCGCATTTTTAGAACCTTACAACCAACCTAATACAGGGCTTAATTACCACCAAGGCAAAATGCGCCCTAAAAACGAACGGATATGATTTATATTACTCAAGACGATTTAAAAACCGAGAGTTTCGAGCGGTTTATTACCGAAAGCACAAGCGACTTTCCTACGGTAATAGACAAAGCCGAAGAGAAAAGCATTGGCATTGCCAAAACTCTTTTAAAAGGGCGTTATGATGTGGTTCTTATTTTCGATGAAACAACTCCTGTACGTGATGAATTTTTAGTTGAAATTATTACAAAACTTACCACTTGTAAAATATTTGGACGTAATGCAGCTAGAAAACTACCTACCGACCTAAAAGACGATTACGATTGGGCAATGAAACAACTCGAGAAAATAAACGCAGGACGTTTGGTGTTAGATCTTCCATTAATAACCTCCAGTTCTGGGGCTCCAACCAGCGACACCATTTGGGGCAATAACACCAACAAAAACTTTTACATCTAATGAAAATACCACCTTTTTTATACAACCCCATTGCTAAGTATGTATTACGTAATACAGACGAACGTGTGTTACGTGTTGTAGCCGAAACAAAATCGGGTAACAAACGTATATCAGATCTAACAACAAAAGAATCTATTAGTATGCAGGCTCAAACCCTCGAACAATGGAAAATGGCATTGTTGTTAGCTAGTGATCCTGAAGAACCAAGTCGTGCAGAATTAGACAAACTGTATAAAAATTTACGTTTAGACAATCATTTGGTGTCTCAGTTTGAAAATCGTACAGAACCAGTACAAGGCTCAGATTTTAAATTTGTAGATGCAAACGGTAAAGAAAACGAAGATGCTAAATCCCTATTTGAGGCGCAATGGTTTATCGAGTTTGTTGGTATTTGTATGAGTTCTAAATGGGAAGGCACTAAAGTAATAGAACTTTACGATCTGGACGACAATATGTTTTTAAAAGACGTGGTAGAAATACCATTAAGTCACATTGTACCTAGTAAAGGTTTAATTTTAAAAGAGGCAGGAGGCACAGAAGGTTGGAACTATAAAGAAGGTGTTTATGCAGATATGTATATTCAAGTAGGCAAAGATAATTTCTTAGGGATGTTAGCCCAACTAGCTCCAATTGTGCTTGCTAAAAAACTGGGGGTTGGGAGTTGGTTAGATTATATAGAAAAATATGGTGTGCCTTCCATTTTCGCGATTACCGATCGTGAAGACCAGGAACGTTTAGACCAATTGTATGAAGCTTTATTAAATTTCAAGTCCAACAACTTTATGGTTGGGCGAGGACAAGAGAAATTCGAGATTGGTAAAGACACAGGAACAGACGCCTATAATACTTTCGATAGACTTATTGAGCGTGCAAATAGTGAAATGAGCAAACGTATTGTTGGTGCTACAGGTACGAGCGACGAAAAGAGTCACGTAGGAGCAGCACAAGTACATGCCGATATTTTAGGCACCAAGCATAAGCTAGACAAGTTCTTTATAAAAGTTATAATTAACAATCAACTTATACCAAGACTGGTTAAGTTATCGCCTGCTTATGCATCTTTAGCTCATTTAAAATTTGAATGGGACGACACCGAAAGTTTAACCTTAAAAGAACTTTTACAAGCCATTAAAGATTTAAGTAGTTTTTACGAATTCGATATTAAAGAACTAGAAAACCGTACAGGGCTACCAATTACTGGCATTAAACAAACTTCAACTGAACCTCCTACAGTTCCAGTTCCAGACCCAGAGCCAGAGCCAGAACCAACGACTAAAAAAAAAAGCCTAAAGTAAATGCTATAGCACAAATAGAGGCGTATTATGCAGCACCTAAATGTAGTCATGTATTACCCGATCCAGTAGCAGTAAATTTAAATCCGTGGAATAAGGTAATAAACAGAATTGCAAAAGAGCTACATACAGGTAAACTTAAACCGTCGGATTTAGACCAGGAACTTGTACAAAAAACATACGACACTCTAAATGGTGGTGTCGCTGAAGGTTATGGTGCACGTTACCACCAATACAGCGAGCAAAACAGTGCTACAGTACAACGTTTACAACAAAATCTTTACCAGTTTTCTGCGGCTAAAACCTACCAGCAATTAGCAGAATACAATAGCTTTTTAACCGATGAAAACGGCAAAGAACGATCGTTTAACGATTTTAAAAAACTGGTATTAGACAAACACCCGAAGTACAATAAAAACTACCTGCAGGCAGAATACCAAACGGCAAAAGCGTCTGGACAAATGGCGGCTAAATGGCAGGGGTTTCAGCGTAACAAAACACGATATCCGTATTTAAAATATAAAACTGTTGGAGACGAACACGTACGCGACGACCATGCAGGTTTAGACGGTTTTATTGCTCATATAGATGATCCTATTTGGGATAGAATATACCCACCAAACGATTGGAGATGCCGTTGTTATGTAGTGCAAACTAACCAAGCTCCAGAAGACGATGCCGTACCAGACTTAAAGTTTATGAAACCTGCCTTTAGTGTAAATGTTGGTAAAACAGGCGTGGTGTTTAACGATCAAGCACACCCGTATTTTATAATCCCGAAAAAAGACGAAAAACGCATGCAAGTCGCTTTTGAAAGTATGAAGTTGCGTTTGGCCTATGGTAAAGCAAAATACACTTCGCCAACGGGCAGCAAAATATTTGTACACCCGTTTGCAGATCCAGTAGACTTGTACGACAATTACTCGAATGCGGTTTTAATTTCAAATACGCTTAAACTCAATGTAAAATTAAGACCTCATATTGATGGTGCCGTGTTACTGAATACGAAAAATCCCGAGTATCTAATTAATAATAAAACTGGTGAGCGCAAAGCTCCAGAAGGACTAAACTTTAGAAACGTGTTACGTAAAGCGGTTAAACAAGGTAGCGAGGTTGTTGTTATTGATTTAGTTGATAATCCAAACCCTTATAAAAATGTGAAAGCCGTATTAACACAGCAATTAAGCAGACAAGATAGATTTCCATCAATCAAGGAAATTATTTTAATATCTAAAGACCGTAAAACAATAGAAAGCATTAAACGAAGTGCCGTAAAATAACAAAAGCAACCCGAAGGCTGCTTTGGTGTGAATGCACATTCTTGATGTTACTCGCGAACTTCGTCACATTACAAAGATACAAAAAAATGAATACCATAAACCAAATGCCCGATTTTATGGCTATGGCCGAACAACTAAAGCTCGACCTCCAGAGTGATGCCGAAATTATGGGTACAGATTTTATTCATAACAATTTTTATAAAGAAGGATGGCACGGATCAAGTTTTGAAGCTTGGGAGCAAAAAAAACAAAGTAACAGTTATCAATTACTTCGTGTAACAAACTATTTATTTAACTCTATCCAAGTAGCCTCTAGTACTACTGAGCGTGTAATATGGGAAGCCGATGCACCATATGCACAAATACACAATGAAGGTGGGGTTTTAAATATACCAATAACAGAACGCTCAAGAAAATTCTTTTGGTTTATGTTTAAAGCAACTGGAGAGGAAAAATGGAAATGGATGGCACTAACAAAAAATGAACGTTTTACTGTAAAAATAGATAAACGACAATTTATGGGAGACTCCGAGATCTTTACTTCAGATTGGGAAGCCCATGCAATAAACGAAATTATAACACGATTTAAACACCTTTAAAATACCATTAAAATGCAAGACTGGAAATCACTTTATAAAGAACACGCAACCTTATTAACAGATAAAGCAACTGCGGTTCGGTGGATAGATTTATGGCATAACCAAGTCAATTTTTTAACCACGGAACATCCATTCCCAACACCTGCAGTATTTTTAAGTTATAGAACATTAAGCACTGTAGACGTTAGTAATAAGGTGCAAAATGTACGTGTACAAGTAGATGTGTACTTGTATTACGAAACATTTGCAGACACATATAGAGATTCATTTAACCAGGATAGTGCGTTAAATTTTATAGACCTTATGGATACGATAAACGCAGCCTTTCATGGTTCTGAAGGCGAAAACTACAGCAGCATGCGTAGATTAGGTTTTGCTCCTGTAGATACAGGTAATGCAGGCAATTTATACAGAATAAGTTATGAGTGCACTTTAATGGATTATTCTGCTGTGAAAGCTTACGACGATCACGAAATTAAAGATTTGGCAATTGAGCAAAACGATACACCTTACGATGTATCTTAACACAAAAAAACCTCACTAAAATTAGTGAGGTTTTTTACAACGTTCAAAATTGTATGGTGTTCTTAACACTTTAGAGTGCTAATATAGTCTTTTTTATCAAACTTCTGAATGACTGCCTTTTGTTAGGTATTCTAATTTAGCAGAGATATAATGTGCTAATTTATAATTTTTGTCGTCTACAGCTCGTTTTAAATCGGCTTCTAAATCGGTAATTGCAATAGGTTCTAAATAAGTATTTGGTCTTAATTTTTCAAGTTCTATTTCTGTTTCATTAAGTTCTACAGTTAAAAAACTATCATCTACGTTAAACTTAAATGGTATAAGTCCTAAATAGAATTGAATATCTATCTCCTCGTTGTCGTAATCTGAAGCAAAAGCTTTTAAAGATGTCCAATGTTGCTTACCATTAAAAGTTTCGATAGTACCTTTCTCTGTACAGAAAAAAGAAAAGGCATGTAAGCCATTATTCGTAATGTCACTACCTAAATCTATAAATTGTTTCATAATTAAACGCGTTGAAAAATAATGTCTTCTATGGTTTTAACTTCTCGAAAAAAAGCACTTGCAAGTTTATGACGAATCCACTCGTCTGAAAACTTTTGCACACCGTATTCTTTTACATTGGTTAGGCGTTCGTGTTCCTTGCGTATGGTGTCGTAAAATTGGTTGGTTGTGTTTTTGGCGGCCATTACACAAATTAAATATAAACCCTCCAATTTACCAAAAGCAGTTTTTATTAGTTGACCGCGTATTTTAAACCAGTCTCATATTTTTGTTTGGATTCCAAAAGCATATTTTTTTGAGACGGATCAAAATTTTCTATAGGCATAAACGAATTGGCTTGAGCAAACAATGCATTAGCTTTTGCTAAAATAGGATCTACTAATGTCTGATCTACTTGATACACTTGATATGCAGCTTCAAAATAATGATCGGCTAATAGATATAAAGCTGAAGCTTTAGCCTTATTACATTTGGCTTCTGGATTAGTTGTACACAGTTTTTCTATCTGTTTAAGTCCTGTTCGTAAATCTTCAGTAGAAGATTGTGGTTGTATGTATTGTTTAAAAACATCGGTTAAGCTTTGCGAGTGCAATGAAGCTGTAAACAATAAAACGGCTATTATTAAGAGTTGTCTCATGAGTTTAATTTTTCTAAAAATAACAAAGCCTACTATAAAATAGCAAGCTTTGTAAAAATATTGGTTGTAATAAAGGTTTTAGCCTGTAAAGTGTAAGTTTCAATTCATGTAAATGAGTTGTCCTTTTATGTAATACTCCTTTGTTTTACATTTAAATTTAATTTAAAAATATATTATTATGTTAAACATTAGTTTTATTCAAACAGACACAGAAAAAGAGTTATTCAAATTTAAATTGAAAGCTGTTCCTAGACGCAAAGAGTTTATTATTTATGATGATTTACAATACATAGTAGATTATGTATTCTATAGTCCAGGACAATTAATTAGGGTATTAATTAGTCCTACAGATACTTCATTTTTTAAAACGGAAACATCTAAGAGAATTCCTTTTTCGGATCCTATTGTGGTAGTCTAAAATTAAGCATGGATTTCATGTCTTAAACAATTTCAACAGTTAGTTTTAGGTTTGGAACTAATTTAAACTTATTAATTATGTTAGTATCTTATTACACTATTGAAAGTGGAGATTTGTTTATGTCTTGGGCTAGCAGCTTACCTAAATTGAACGAGGTTATACTGAGCAAAGACATGAAATACATTGTTAAAGATGTGAAATTTGGTTTTAATGTATATTACATTTTAGTAGAAAGAAAATACATTTAAACTAAAAATGGTAACGACTTTTTTGTCGTTACCATAGCTTTAAAAAAAAGGTATATACTTATCTACTTTAAATCGTTTTGAGGTTATCTAGCTTTTATTTGCTACTAAATAATTAACATTTGAAAATTAGTTTTACTAAATTGTCAACCATTTTTATCTTTCAATTTAAATTAAACTAATTTAACCTCTAATAAATGGAAAACAAATTAATAAATTTTCACATCTTCAGGTACCATCTTCTACCTCTAAATAAAAAAAATCAACAAGTTGAAATGTTCGAAAATTCAGACTTATCATTTGAAGAAATTAAAGAAAGAAAAAACGAATTTTTTGGAAATATTTTAAATGAACTAATTTCTTACAAGAATAAGAATCATCCATTAAAATTAGAACATCATGAAGGCACAAAATATATCTTCAAGATAGCAAATAAAAAGACTACTAAAATCACCCAAAACTTCAAAAATCAGATAATAGCCAATGAACCTTTCTCTTATGTTATTTTTGATAACGACCCAACAGTTCAAAAGATAGCAATAAGTGATAACAACGAAGCTTTCTCTTCACCGATTGTAGTTAAAAATAATTTAGGGAAAATTTTTAGAAAAGGACTTGAAAAATATGGTTTAAACATTGAAATAGAACAACTTTTTGACAAAAAAGGGTTCTGGGAGTATGTAAATGAACATAAAAAAGAAATTACTTATATTAATTTTCAGTTCATAAAACCTAATTTAGCAAATATATCTAGAAGTCTTCCAGAAGCTTTTAAAGATTTTGCAAATAAAACTAATAGCCACGATAGCCATATAACAATTAAGGCACCTGAAAAAGGTACTTTAGAAAATATTAGCCAAAAAAATCAAGATATTGCAGGATTAGTTGATTATACCTCCAATGGAGCTGGTAGTATTAAATTAAAAGTAAAGGGAGTAAGAACTCAATTAAAAACTGAGGACAATCCTAAAATAATACAGATGAGAGAAATAGATGAGGTCGAAATTGAAGGTTCTCCGGAAGCAGTAACTAAATTCTATAAAACATTAATGTAATTTGAAGTTAATAAAAAACATATCTTTTTATATAATAATTGGAATTCTAATTTGCACATTAGGCAATATGTTAGAGTCTAAATCTTTATTCAAGTATTTACAAGATAACATTATAGGATTACTTCTAACTCTTCTTGCAATAAATACTGCGACTCTTGGACTTATAGCATCAAAAATTCAAGATATTCTTATCCCGTATCCATCACTAGATTTTTCCGATGTGATTAAAGAGATGAAAATGTCTCTCTTAGAGCAGATTATTCTAATTATTGTAAGTATTGCCACTTTATTAGTTAAAGACAGCGCTATATTGGAATTTAAGTTAAAGGATTCTTTTTGTGAAGTAATTTTAGTTGCAGTACTAACTTATTCGATTTATATCTTATGGGACACAGGCAAGGCTGTGTTTATTACTATTGAAGAAATTCAAAATATGAACAAAAAAAAATAGGCTAGTAAGATACCAGCCTATTTTATACTACAATAACAAACGGTTAATACGTGTCCTAAACGATTCAGCATCTTCTAGAGAATAATTGTCTAGCCATTCAATTGCATTACTCATATTACGAGCATTTGACTTTATACTCACTGAAATTCCTTTAATATTTGTTCTTGTTAGCATATCGTAGACATCATTATCTACGCTATAATCTATAGTCAACAATACTTGTTCGTTATTTCTTAATTCAATTAGTTTTGCAAATCTTGTCATTTTAAAATGGGTTTAAATGTTTTTCAATACTATAAGTATTACTATTAATAGCAGTATTATTACTGGCAATGGGTTGGGGTCTGGATGGCGTCCTAAATATGGATCGTCTAACCATTCGCGATCATGCATATTCGTCTGTTTTATCGGTTACTTCAACATCTTCAAACGTATCGTCTATACCGTACATATCAGCCATGTCAATTAAACCTTCTATTTCGTGAAACAATTCATAATTGTCTCCACTGTAAACATCTTCTACGCCTAAATTTTTTAGTCGTTCAAATTGTTCCTCAGTAACTTCAATTTGTTGGTTGAAATACATTTTAATCGAGCCTTTTATTTTTATGGTTTTACTCATTTCTATTAGTGTTATTTCAAGATTTTGTTTACTCAATTATTGAAACGAATGATTTTACAATACACCGTTTTTCTCCCGATGGTTTATTTATATCTGATGCTAGTAAATACCAATCTCCTCTATCTACGACCTTAAAAGAAGCACCTTTCTTTCCAAAGCACCACACCCCGATGGGAGGTTCTTCTATAATTAGAACAATTAATGTTTTATCCTTACTCATTTTTATTAGTGTTAAAGGTTATATTTTAAATTATTAGCTATTAAGCTTATTCTGTTTTACAAACACCTCCACATTGTTTGCATATGTAAAGTGATTTGTCTTGTGTTTTGTGGGCTTGTATGGTTTTATAAGTGCCTGCATTACAGCAGGCACTTTTGTATTTGGTTTTCGTCATTTTAATGAATACTAGCGTGGTTATCTTCCCAGTAACGTTTAGATAAATATCTATGTGGGTTCGTTTTTGCGACACCTTTTCTAGCTAAATAATTATCGTAAGTTTTTATATAGGCAATGGCGTCTATCTTATCTTTTTTAGACATTTTGCTCCAGAACTTCTGAGTGTCTATTTTTTTTAGCTTATGGCCATAAGCATCCCAAAATGTGTCGAAAGTTAAATCGGGTTCTCCAATGGTAACTTTCATAAGGGTTTTTAGTTCCTTATTATTTATCCAAATAGTTTTCATTAAAGTTTCACTGGCTGGAAAATTAGAGTTATTAAATAACCATTTCATTTGGTTGCCTGTTAAGTCACCGTCTATAATTTTAAACGATCGTAAACGTCCGTTTAAATCGTATTTAAACTCCCATAAAAAGCCTTTAACAAGCCCTTGCACGGTATAGGTGGTATAAATCTCTGTCATTGTAATTTTTGGTCTAATACGTTAATTAAACTTTGTACGAGGTTTTTAGAATAGTCGCTACTGCAGGTATAAATAAGGTCGGTTGCAATGGCTTTTAAAGCCCAAGCTTCGTAATATTTTAAAGTGACACTTATTTTCTTTTTCTGGTCGAAAAGCGTCGCCTTCTTTTTTTGGGTTTTTACTTTTTTATCGAACTTATCTGCTAATTCAAACCCAATGCTTTTATGTACATTTTCTAGTGTTTTATTGCCATAACTTACTACATATACATATTGTAAAATGGCGTGGGTTGCTAACAGAGTATCGTTACTTAGTTTCAGTTCTATCTTCATCTTTATTGTATTGTTTTACAAAACGAAGCATTTGTTGTGGGGTTGGCTTTGATGTGCCGCCAACATTGTTTGGAGAAATAACTTCGTAAAAGAAATGGGTTAATAAATTAAGGTCACGGGTGTTTTGTTGGTTAAGCCTGTTTAATGTGGCTTCAGGTATTTTTCTAGCGGGTTTTAAAGGCATTCTGTACGTTCTTTTATTGGGGTTCCACAATCGTCGCAAATTGTTTGTATCGTTTCGCAGGTTACAGTAGAGTTTATTATAACATCTGTCTTTTCGCCTAGGTGTTTACAAAAGGACTCTGGGAGTTTTGGCCTAGATTCTGGTGCTAGATCTGTATAAAACTCGTTGTTGTAACTAAATGGGTCTAGATCGTCTAGACTGAAACGGTATTTTAATATAAATAGACCAAAAAGGGCTAAGCCTAAAAGAATAGCCCCTATGGCTAACACAAAATTTAGCATACTATTGTACTGGGGTTTGGTTAAAGTAAACAGGCTTTTTTTCTTCGAATTTTGCGGTTGATATCACTATAAAGGAGCGCGATTTACCATTTAATGGAGACATGAAATACTTATAGAGTCCTGGTTTATTTTTAACAGGTAATCTTCTCTCTACCATAACACCCGTAGCATTGCCTTTAGGATCGTTAATGGTTTTTGCGGTTTTACAGTTAAATGCTGTTAATACAGCAAGTAGTACAATTAATTTTTTCATAATTTTGATGTGAATTTTAAGAATTAAACTTGTTTTAAGGTTTATCCGCGTTATTGGCGTAACGCGGTTTTTTTTAATACGATTTTGAGATCATGCTTTCTAGAGCCGCAATAGTTTTAGAAACTTCTTGAGGTTGCATATCTAATAAAGGTTTCTTAACAGGAGCTTTAGTTTGAAGCCAACCACCAAAGGTGTTCATATTGGCGTAGTAACGCCCTTGAGTGTCATTATACCATTGCCAGCCTAATTGCATGCACAAGCTTAAAATATTAAGATGTGCACGCGAGTTTACGTTAAACAAACACCAACGGTTTTGTACTGCTGTACCACCAAGTTGTGATATAATTTGATTGGCTTGATAAAATGAAAGATCGTTAGTACTGCGTTTACTAGCATCTTTAGTTTGATGTTCTACTAGCTCAGCTTTAAAATCTTTATCGCCTTTAGTAAGTATTGCAATAATTTGTTTTTGTTTAGCGTCTGCTTTAATCATGACATTAGGCTTTTAATATACTTTTGAAAGGCTTTTTGTTCGGCTTGAGTAAGTTCTACTCGAGCGATCCAGTTGTTGTCGCTATCACGTTCTACAATTTTATTGTTTACAAATAGCTGGTCTTCGTTTAGTGGAGAAATAATAACAGACATACTATACAGAGAATCTAAAGCTTAATTTTTTGCTAATACCATCGACCTCTATAAACTTCCAACCACTTACATACATGCTGTTTTGAACGCGTATTTGAGCGTTAAAAATTATATCTAGACCATCGTCGAAACGCTCATCGTCAAACTCATCTCTTAATTTGCTTAACTCTATAATTTTACTTGGATTTAGCATTCCTGTTTTAGGGTTTTCTTTTAAAAAGATGTCGACCATCTTAGCTAGTTTCTTAGTTTTATCGTCTGCAGTTTCATCTAATAGTGATTTAATAAAATCTTTAATCTTTTTTACTCCAGAAGCTTCTGTACCATCAAAATTTATACTTACGTTATGGCCTATGGTAATACTTGCAGAACCATCTGATAAAGTAGAAGTATGGCTGTCTTGAGGTTCGTGTCCATACACTTCATTTTTTATAGATTTTACAGGAGCATAATCTTCAAAAAGTTTCTGAATAATAATTCCTGTTACATCATTATGGTGTATTAAACCATCTATATTGCGGTTTACAAAGTCGTATGTAAGCTCCTTATAGGCTTTGCGATCTTCTTTTATTTTTTGCTTTTCGGCTTTAGCGTCTTTAGCTAGTTGCTTCATTAATTCTGCTTTTTCTGAAGCTGTTAATTTTTTTAGGTCTAAGGTTTCTGTACTCATTTTACTATTTGAATTTGATGTTATTATTATGGGGTTTACGACTTCTATGTTTAAAATATTTTTACACATGGTCTTTGGGGTTAAATTTTTTCCAAAACAGCCCGTCTAAATATTCTAACTCTCGATCGCTGTTATATCTTAATTCTGGGCGTTGCCAGTTGTTATTAATAATGGTTTCACTTAGTTGCATAATGTGCGATGACGCTGTAGATACTATAGCTTCGTCTATTACATTTTTACTGTTGGTTACAATTTCACGGTGTAACCAATACCGACATGCAATAGATAAGTGTTGTATTATAGCATCGAACGCAAGGATATTAAGTAGGTGATTTGTGTATTGTGTTCTGGTCATGCTTTAATAGTTTTTAGACTTGGGTTTTGTTCCAGCTCTACGAGCTTATTAATAAAATGCTTAATGCGGTTTTCTAGGTTAATTCGTTTAGAGTTTGGTAATAATGGGTTATCTAGTTCTAGTTTTAGGGCTTTTACTTTATTATTAAGTCCAGTTAGGGTGTATGCTTGCATTCTTTTTTTAATGGCTTTAAATCGTTTTTAATCTTGTTAATTAATACAGATGGATAGAATCCTTCAATTGCTTCAGGGTAAGTAGACAGGAAATCTAAATAAACAATAGCGTCTTGAATCTTTGCGTCTAGATAAGGCTTGCAGTCGTTTTTAAAAGCCTTTTCTACAAGACCTAACCATTGTTGGCAATACCAGCTATACAGGGCTTTAGATGTTGTTAAGGCTTGTAATGGCACACCTAATTCTGAATACAAACTACACCACTTAAAAAAGCAGCTAAACCTGTAATCGTCATAAGACCTGTAGTCTATTTTTAAAATTTGAGTAATTAGCGGATTTGTTTCCATATTATAGTTTTAAATCGTCCCAGTATTTTTGTGCGCCTTTTTCCCAAATGGTGTAAGGCTTGGTTATTGTACCTCTAGAGGCGCGACTACGAGAAAAGGCTTTAAAACCCTCGACATCTAGTTTTATATCGGCATCGTATTCTATGCGTTTGGCTAAAGCTCCTACTGCATTTTTACCGTCTACATGGCTATTTATAATAAATACTATGTTGGGGTTTTCTGCTTGCATATCTTTATATTCCTGAAGGGTCATAAATGCATATTGTATGGAGTCTATAACAACAAACCTGATGCCTCTACTTTTTTGAAGACGTATTCTCATTTCATCAATAGGTTCGCGGTGTAGCAACTTTATTTTATTACGTGTTGCTTTGTCCAGATTGAGTTCTACAAAGGCATCTTGCATACTTTTACGTGCGCCCTCTTCAAGCGAGTTATAAATAACTTTACCATATTTGGTAAGCTCTTTTATAAGCTGAAGCATGAAGGTGGTTTTACCGTGTCCAGATTTTCCTTTTAAGAACCATGTGCCGTTAGCTTCTGGTCTTCCTATTAATTCTCTAAGTCGTCCTGTTAGAGGTATTTCAATGAACTTTTTCTTTAGTAATTCGTCAACTGAAACTGCTTTTTTCAATTTTTTCAATTGCAGTAGGTTTTAGGCAGTTTTTTTAAATTGCTTTTTTTGTTTGAGTTTATATTTTTCAATGTCACGACGTACACGTCTTAAATCGTCTTCGCAGTTTTGGTATATAAAATCTATTTCGTCGGGGGCGGTTATACCATTAGCGTTACATATTAAATCCACATCGTTATAACTAATAGGATCTAGCTTTATGAACTTTCTACCAATTCGGCTGTACAATTCTGCATAACCTATTTTGTTTCGGTTTACACCTTTATCTATTCTAATCTCCAAAGCTTCTACACCGCTAATAACAAAACCACAATGGCCATTTAGATCGTTATAGAAATCCATAAATAAATCAAGCTGTGGGTCTTTTAACTTGTCAAACTGATCTATAATTAATAGCGGATTGTTAAGTGATTTTAAATGCTTTATAAAGCGATTAATTAGTTCTTCTGTAGTACCTAAAGAATTTAATCCTGCACTTATAAGTAATTGACGGATATAAGATTTTTTAGTCCAGTAGTTTTTGCACTCCACGTAAATAACGTTTTCATGTATGCGTTCAAAATCAGTATAAGCATGAGTTTTACCCTTTCCTGCAGTATCACTAATAGCTATACTCACACTGGTATCTTTAGCCGTTTTTACTAAATCGTAAACAAGATTATAGTTTGATGTTTTGGCGGTAACCCAGTTAGGATCTATGCGTAAGGTGACTTGAATTTTACGCCACATAGCATCGCTAATTAATGCCCAGTTGTGGTTAATGATTTGACTAATTAAGGCCGTAGAAACGCCTGCTTGATTAGCGATTTGCTTCTGGCTTATCTTTCTTGATAAGCGTGTAAGCTCGTTGGCAATTTGTGATTTTTGTTCTTGATTCATTGACTTGAAAAAAATTGGTTCTACATTCTATCTATAAAAGATTCGGCTTCAACCTCGTTGCGCAACTGTTTTGGTAGTTTACCTCCGAATTTCATTTTTAACTCTTGATCGCTTATTAGTTTTTCTGGTGTAATACCAGTTTCGCGTTGTATTCTCTTAATTTTTGATTGGGCAGCCGCCTCTTCAATTTTACGTACTTCATAATCTTTAGCCCATTGTTCTTTATCGCCTTCTTGCATTAATACTGGTACTTGCTGTTGTTTGCGCACAGGTTGTGCATCGGCTACAAATTGTTTATCTCCATCTGGAAGTTTTAAGTACAGACTTACATAATTGTCTAACTGGTCTGGGTCGTACTTCACAAAGAATTTTTTGTTTACCCATTGCTCTCTAAACCTTAAATCGATATCGCCATTCACGTTGTAAACCTCGAAGTGGTATTTGGTTTTTGCTATTTCTACACGTAAACCATCAGCTCTGTAAGTAATTGGTTCTGGGGTATAGCACCAGAATAAATCTATCATATCTAGATAGTTTACAGGTTCGTGTAGTAACGGCTCTTGGTTATAAACTTGACTTCTTGTAAGACCTTCTTTTTTAAATTTTGGATGAGTAGAATTATTCCATTCATTAACACATAATTTCCATGCTTTTAAAAGTTCTTCTTTCTTAGGAAGTTTGTGTTTGTTCTCTAAAATAAAATCCATGTTGGGTTTATTCTTTTCAGTACGAACCGTAATAGATTGTTTGTCACTAAACCACCAACCGTTAATTACTTGCTGTTGTAGACGGTTAAAAATACCTTCTACAGGCGAGCTGTGTTCGTAAGCTGCATGCTTATAATGTAAACCGCCTTTTTTTGCTACCATCTTACCGTATAATTCTTGCATGCGAGTAGAGGTATGTCCTGACTGACCATCGTAAGTGAATAAGAATGGTCTAGACTGCGATTCTTGGAAAGCCATTTTAACTGCTGTAAAGTGATCTATATGGTTTTCAGTTTCACTAAAGCTCCAGCCTATTATTTTTTCGCTATAAACATCTACTACAGGGTCTATCTTAAATTTAGCAGCTGCACCAAGATCATTATCATAATAGTGCATCCAATCAATCTTAGAGCCATCAATCGCCCAATATGCATTAGGGAACCATTGTTCTTTATCTCTAACTAATTTGTGACCATATTTGTTTTTGTATTCGTTTAAATCACGAGAAACCAACCATACCTTTTCCTGTTCTGGTTCATACAGCCATTTGTAGATTGCCGATTCTGAAAGATCGCACCAGCCTCTTTTTTCGGCTTCTCGCATATAAAGCGTATGCAATACAGGTACAACAATTTTATTAGGCATAGAGTAGGTTGCAATTAACCATTTAGCATTTTCGCCTTTAATTTTTTGAGCAGCTTTGTTTCCTGCATTCTTATGTACAAGAAAGTCATAACCCTCATCTATATAGCCTTGTGCTTTTCTATCTAAGGCGCGAACGTTTGATGGTAAATTATGAGGATACTTTTTAGTTTGTGTGTTTGGGTAACATTCTGTTTTAAGATCATTAATAATACTAGACAACTTTTTCTTTAAAGCACCTTTTTTAGATTTTTTACGTTGTGCTTTTATTTTGATTTCATAATTATTAATTGTGGTGTTGTATAAGTTTAAAATTTCGGCTTCACAGATGTATTGAGCTTGCTTCTTGTCTGAAATACCACGACCATCTTCGTAGTTGTAGGTTTTAAAAAACACAATAGCATCGTCGTCTGTAGCTAATTGATTAGTGAAGGTTTCGCGATTGTCTTTTAAGTACGGATTACCAAACGTGCGAATAATTAAGTTCTTTAAGTCTTCAGGTATGGAGTCAAATTCTATTAAACCAGTTCTACCACGACCTTTAGTTCTTACTTTGTTTAGTTTACCACGTTGTACCCATTTCTGAAAATTATCATAGCTTAAAATAGATAGGCTATCATAAAAGACTTCTTGGTCTACACAAATGATGTTTAAATAATTCTCGTACATATTAATTCGAAACTTTTGTTAATCTATCTGATTGTATTTTTCAATTATTTCTCTAGCGGCTTGATGAATATTTTGAGCCTTTTCGTTTGTTGGCTCATTTTCTAATTTCAAAATCCTTGATACATAAGTTGATGTGCAATCAAATTTTTTAGCTAATGCAGATGCGTTCACCATTTTTATTTCTTCAGGGTTTAGTGCAATAAATTTTTTTGAGTACATTAGTTCAAATATTTGAACAAATATTACAAACAATTTTGAGAAAACCAAACTATTTTGAGAAATAACACAACTTTTTTTGAGAGAATGATGCAGTTAGCCAGTACTAAAGGCATCAAGAACGCCCAGAAGTTAAGCGAATACTTAGAGTATAAGTCCCCCGAAAAGCTTTATAGGCTTGAAAGAAACTCAGATGCAAAGCCTTCGTTTGCTATTTTACAAGATCTCTCAAAAAAGTTTGAGAATGCAGATCTTAATTATTTAATTACTGGAGAAATAAGCCATGTTCCGATAGTGTCAAAAAAAATGGAAGTAAATGAAGACAATCAACTTCCTAAACTGGTAACTGTAGACACGCAGGGAAATGAAAATATAGTAATGGTTCCTGTGTCTGCTCAAGCAGGTTATATTAATGGGTATGGTGATCAGGATTTTATTAGCACACTACCAACTTACAGGTTACCTAAGTTAAATAACGGTACATTTAGAATGTTTGAGGTAAAAGGTCATTCAATGTTTCCAACCTTACACTCAGGCTGTATTGTTGTTGGGGAGTGGGAAGAGGACTGGAGTAATATAAAAGATAATCAAATCTATATACTGGTAACAGATGAAGGAGTTGTTGTTAAACGTGTATTAAATCGTATTGAAAAATATGGTAATCTCTACTTAAAGAGTGATAACAGACTAGAGTACCCTTCTTACCCTATTAAAACAGAGGAAATAAAAGAAGTTTGGAAAGTAAGCTTAGCTATGGTATTTAATCTTTTAGACCCAGCAACTTTGGTTGATCGTGTTAATGATCTTGAAGCCGAATTAGCCATGATAAAAGAAAGATTATCCTAATAAAGCATATTGTACACTCAATTTTAATCTAAAAATCATCGTTTTTTACGGTAACCTACTAAAAAACATGTTTTTAGACTTGTTTTGTAATCTTTTTTTAATGCATTAACCCCCTAGCTTAAGCATTAAAACAAGTGTTTACAACATCTTTTAACTATTAATTAATGTTGTTAAGCAGTGTTTTTTATTGCGTTTTGTCCATCCTATTGTCCATCCTATTGTCCATCCTAATGAAAAACATATAAAATAAGGCGTTTTTTAGGACTCTAAACTAAGCTTGTATAATTGATATGGTATTAAACATTTAACGCCATTTAAACAATGCTTAAATGGCGTTAAATGATAGTTATACAAAGACTTAAGCTTTAAAATTAAAGTTCTAAGAAACTAATGATACTTTTTTATATTTATGATTATATTGCAATTATAGCAAAATGATAGTAATGTACAATTTGATTTTTTTAGCAGAAAGAACAAAAAACAGCCGAACCCCCCGTAAAATAAGACTTTTTTCGACCTTTTTTATATTAGTTACTTTGTACTATTTAATTTAATACCCCTAAACTGTTAAATTATTATTTTGTGATCATTTTTAAATACATCTGTTCAACCTTAGTTCTTGCCCAAGGTGTACGACGTAAAAATTTTAAACTCGATTTAATAGAAGGATTTTCTGTAAAGCAACGTATCTTTATATTATAGCCCATATATTCCCAGCCATAATGAGCTTCAAGATCAAGTAAAATTTGCTCTAGTTTAACTCCATGTAGGGGATTATTTGGTTGACTTTCCATAACTTAATTTCTTCTATCTCGGGTTCTTCGACCAGAATTAGAAGAACCACCTTTAGTTGAACTTTTACTAGATTTATTACTTCCGCCTCCTCTTGGACTTCTGCTTCTTCCGCCACCTTGTTTAATAGGCTCTGTTGAAGCGTTTGGATCTGGTTCGAAACCTTCAACAATTTCAACAGGAATTTTCATTCCGATTAATTTTTGAATATCGGCCAAGAAAGACGTTTCATCTGCACTTACTAATGAAATCGCTTCTCCACTAGCACCTGCACGACCAGTTCTACCAATACGGTGAACATAGTCTTCAGAAATATTTGGGATTTCGAAGTTTATTACATGTGGTAATAACGGAATATCCAAGCCTCTAGCCGCGATATCTGTAGCAACCATAACACGAATGCTACCATCTTTAAAACCTGCTAAGGCTTTAGTTCTGGCACCTTGACTCTTGTTTCCGTGAATTGCAGCTGCTGTTATACCTGAAGAAATTAATTTCTTAGTTAAATTATTAGCGCCATGCTTAGTTCTTGTAAAGACTAAAACCTGTTGCCAATTGCCTTCAGAAATTAATTTTATAACTAATCCTGTTTTCTTGCCTTTTGCTACACGAAAAACTTTTTGCTGAATCACTTCAACTGTTGTATTCTCTGGCGTAGCTTCAACAGAAACTGGATACGTTAAGATACCGTTTGCTAATTTTTTAATATCCTTAGAAAAGGTTGCAGAAAACATTAAGTTCTGACGTTTTTTAGGGATCAACTTAATTATGCGTTCTATATCTCTAACAAACCCCATGTCTAGCATACGGTCTGCTTCGTCTAAAACAAATATTTCTACACTTGCTAAAGACAATATATTTTGATTACATAAATCTAATAATCGACCTGGTGTTGCGACTAAAACATCTACACCACGTTTAAGTGTTGCAGCTTGTGGACGTTGATTAACGCCCCCAAAAATCACTGCCGATTTTATATCTAAAAATTCGCTGTATTCTTTTACGTTTTCAAAAATCTGAGCAGCCAATTCTCGAGTTGGCGTTAATATTAAGGCGCGAACTGGGCGGTGTCTTTTTGTTGTTCCTTCGCTTAAAATTTGAAGTAATGGTAATGTAAAACCCGCGGTTTTACCTGTACCTGTTTGTGCCGATGCCAATACATCCTTCCCTTCTAAAATGGGTGGAATTGCTTTTTCTTGTATTGGAGATGGCGTGTCGTATCCTTTTTTATTGATTGCTTTCAATAAGGCATCAGATAGGCCTAGTGAATTAAATGACATACATTAGTATTGAAGAAAATGATATCCTATTTGTTTTGATATCATTCTTTATGAAGTTACAAAAGTACGTTTAATTTTTCATGAATAGCATCATTTTAAGACAAGATGACAAAACACACTATCTTAAGCACAAAAATGAGTAACAACTAACGCGTTTAATTTTAAGTGTTTAAACAAAATAAAACTCCTTATTTAGTATTAACATTAAGGATGATAAATTTAACAGTAACAATAATTTTCTTATAGAACCTAAAAACACACCTAAATAAGTCGGTTTTTAAGTATAGAAGTCAATCAACAATAATCTAAAAAAGAGTAAAACATCCGTTAAATTAATCGTATTTTTACCTATTAAATATCGGCTTTATAACACCTTTATATTCTAAAGCTAATAATTATTACAGCATGCATAATTTAATTCAAAAATACAATATCCCTGGGCCACGTTATACTAGTTATCCAACCGTTCCGTATTGGGATAAAGACGGGATTCCACTAGATAATTGGATTTCAACAATTAAAAAATCTTTTAAAGAATCGAATACAACAGAAGGCATTAGCCTTTATATTCACTTACCGTTTTGCGAAAGTTTATGTACGTTTTGCGCGTGTAATAAACGCATTACAAAACAGCATAGTGTAGAAGTACCTTATGTAGATATGGTGTTAAAAGAATGGAGTATGTATTGCGATATTCTAGAAGACAAACCAAACATTAAAGAAATACATTTAGGTGGTGGTACCCCAACATTTTTTTCGTCTGAAAATTTATCGAAATTAATTCATGGTATTTTTAAAACAGCCAATAAAGCTGAAGATTTTGAATTTAGTTATGAAGGCCACCCCAACTACACCACCAAAGAGCAACTGCAAGTATTATTCGATTTAGGATTTACACGTAATAGTTTTGGGATTCAAGATTACGACCCTAAAGTACAAAAGGCGATTAACCGAATACAATCTTTTGAAGCCGTAAAACGTGTTACAAAAAATTCTCGTGCCATTGGTTACGACTCTGTTAGTCACGATTTAATTTTCGGCTTGCCATTCCAAACCGAAGAGAGTATACGCGAAACTATTAAAAAGACAGTCGAATTAAAACCCGACCGTATTGCGTACTATAGCTATGCACATGTGCCGTGGATTAAAGGAAACGGACAACGCGGATTTAAAGATACAGACTTACCTCAGGATGATGAAAAACGTGCACTATACGAACTAGGAAAGCAACTCTTTTTTGATGCGGGTTATGTAGAAATTGGTATGGATCATTTTGCTTTGCCAACAGACAGCATGTACGTGTCCATGAAAAATAAAAGTCTGCACCGTAATTTTATGGGATATACTTCTGGAAAAACAAAACTCATGATTGGTTTAGGCGTGTCGTCTATTAGCGATTCTTGGTATAGTTTTGCTCAGAATGAAAAAAATATAGATAGTTATTATGCCCGTTTAGAAGCTAATGAATTACCTATATTTAAAGGGCATCTATTATCTACTGAAGACTTAGTGGTGAGACAACACATTCTTAATATTATGTGTAATCTGCAAACGTCTTGGAAATCTCCTGAGATGAAACTAAATGCACTTCCTGAATTATTATCGCATTTAAAAGAAATGGAAGCTGATGGCATTCTAGATGTTTTTGAAAATCATTTAGTTGTAAAAGAAGAGGGTCGCATGTTTATCAGAAATATTTGCATGGCATTCGATTTAAAACTGCATGAAAGCAAACCTGAAACCAAATTATTTTCAATGACGATATAGTCTTTCTTTTTAGCACTAACACAATTTCATTAACAAAACATATAAAAAATAAGAGCGACATTATTGTCGCTCTTATTTTTTATATGTTAAAATTTTCTGATTTTCTCTTTAAGTCCTTCTTTAAACCAACTCCAAGAATATTTTTTAAGCGTTTTATCATCTTGATGATATCCATAACCATATCCATAATTATAGCCATAACCACGAGATGTTTTAGACTCACTAATACCATTAACAACATAAACCATATTATTAAGTTTTTTAGTTTCGTATAATTCACTAGAAAAACCTAATAATTTTTTTTCTGTATAATTTGCTCTAGTAACATAGACAGTAGCATCTGCGTACTGAGAAATTAATAATGTATCTGTTACTAATATTATAGGAGCTGTATCTATAATGATATAATCGTATAAATGCTTAGCTTCCTCAATTAAATCTTCTAATTTACCATTAGATAATAATTCCGTAGGATTTGGAGGAATAGTACCAGCTGTTAAAATATCTAAAAACGTAGTGTTATACTTACTTTTTTGCAGATAATCTTTCCATGACTTATTATCTGATTGAAAAAGAAAATCAGATAAACCCTTTGCATTTTTTGGTCCATCTGTAACAGTAATTTTAGGGTTTCTTAAATCTGCTCCTATTAATAAGACCTTTTTATTTATACTAGAAAAAGCTAACGATAAATTTACAGAAACAAATGTTTTACCTTCTCCCTTTATAGTAGACGTAACATATACCACTTGAGCCTTATCCTCAGTCTTTGTATTTAATACATACTTTAAATTGGTACTAAGTATTCGAAATGATTCTGCTAAGATTGTTCTATCATGAGGGTTTTCAAATAATTTGTGTTCAACTTTTAATTCAGGTATTTCTCCAATAATAGGAATTCTTCGAGTAAATTTAGAAATATCGGATTTATCATGAATTTTATTATCAGATTTGAAAACTAAAAATAAAATTCCAAAAGGTACTAAAAGAGCTCCTAGTATACTTTTCATATAAATACCCTTTGAATCAGGACTTATAGGTCTACTCGAACTAGAAGCAAATTCAACTACTTTAATAGAAGGTGAAGTAATTGCCAAATTAATTGCAGCCTCTTCCCTTTTCTGTAATAATAATAAATATAAATTTTCTTTTAAATTTTGCTGACGCTCAATGGACCTTAATATTTTCTCTTTTTGCGGCATACTTTTCACCAAACCAACCGCATTATTCTCTTCTTTTTTCAAACGACTTAATGAAAGGTTAAGTTGATTATAATAGGCATTTAATGAACTTCTTAAGCTTTTTCTAAGTTCTAAAAGTCTATTATCTAAAGCCACGACCATAGGGTTACTTTCTCCTGCACTTGAAATTAAGTTTTCACGTTCTAATACAACAGTATTATACTGCGTAATTATTCCATTTGTATTTGCATTTTCAATACCAATATTTTCTGGCATTAATGTACTTAGGTTATTATCTTTTAAAGGGGCTTCAAGTAACTTAGATAAAGCAATCTGATTTTCCAACGCCAATACAGCTTCTTCTGTAACAGATCGTTTAGCCATACTATATGAAATATCCGAACTAAAAGAGGCTAGATTATTGTCTTGCTGGAATTCCTTTTTTCCTATCTCAATTGAATCTAATTCTTCTGCTAAATACAAAAAACGTTCATCTACAAAATCAATTGTCCTTTGATAAACTAATTGTCGATCTTGAACACCATCCAAATTAAATTGTTCTAATACTTTATTAAGAGCTGCTTCTGATCTTTTAGTATCTTCACCAACCATAAATAACTGCAAGATATCTGTGGTTCCTAATTTAGTTATAGATATGGCTCCTGACAATCCATTTGCTGCTGAAGTTATAGGTTGTAACGAAATTCTATAGGTTAAACCGATATATTTTTTTAACCATGCTTCTGATTGGATTAAAAAAGGAAAATCTTTCTTAGGCGAATTTAAATTATAACCATCTATTGTGAATGAATTATCAAACTCCTCATTTTTACTAATTATTAAACCTGTATCAGTAATTTCTATATAAAACGTTGACCAAGACACATCATTTTTTGGAATTATAGGAACTAATTTTAAAGGTCCTTGCCAAATTTCTTTCGATGTAAATTTACCCTCGATAAAATAACGTATATGTAAATCTAGACTATCAACAACCTTAGATAATAATCGATTAGATTTTATAATCTGAATTTCATTATCTAAATTTTTTGAATCTTTAAACAAGCCCCCTGTTTGATTAGACAATTCTAAACCTTCCGACTCATCTAAAATCTTTATTTTAGCAAAGGTACTATATGTTTCTGGCGTATATCTTAAATATAGAAAAGCGATTAATGTTCCTATTAAGACACTTAAAACAAACCATTTCCAATAATGTAAATAATTTAAAATTTCTTCTTTAATATTCAGCCCTGATTCATTTGGCTCCGGGTTATTAGCAGAAAATTCTTTATCCATTTCTCTTATCTTAGCTTTTTAATAATACAACTAGGGTTATAATAAAAGAAACCATTCCTAGAAGACCACCAACATTAGATATGTAACCTGCTTTTTTAACAGCAGGCCCGTTTTGGTTTACCACAATAATATCATTTTGTTTAATTGTATAATATGGACTTGTAAACCAATCTGTTTTTGTCATATCAATATGAGCTACAGTTCTAACTTGATTAACTTCTCTTATAATCATAATATCTTCCCTAACCCCATTTATCGATAAATCTCCTGCCAAACCTAATGCTTGAGGTAATGTTATTGTTTCTTCATCATAATCATATGTACCAGGACTACTTACCTCTCCGAGAACAGTAAACTTTGCATTCACGATTCTAACTATCACTGTAGGATCTTTTAAATGACCACCGTCTATCAAAATATTTCTAATATAATCTTCTAGTTCTTTTGTCGTTTTATTTATTACTTGAAGCTTTCCTAGAATAGGAAATGTAATTTCTCCTGAAGGAGAAACTAAATACCCTTGTAATTTCATCATATCTGTATTATTACCAGAACCTGCACCATTATTTCTATTATATGGCTCAGCAGCTTCAGCTACTAAAGACTTGACAGTTATACTTAAGATATCATTTATCTGAATTTTAGGGGAGTTTATAATAACGTCTTTTGGTATATTTTCATAATCTTGAAAATATAAAATTTCTTTTCGGGTCGCACATGATGAGACCAATAAAACACAGAAGAATATCTTTAAAAATGATTGAAATTTCACTTATCTTAATTTTAATTTACGAATATAGTTGGAATTACTGTAGAAACAATTAACATCTTTTTTATTTTAGCTATTTAGCTCTAGAAAGGTTAGTCTTATTAATCTTTTTCAACAATCTATTTAGTTTAATTCTTTTATTGAATACACTATAATTAATAAAGAAGGGTAAAGAGAACATAAATAAACCGGCCATAACAACCAGTAAAAGTTGAATATTTACACTTAAATTCTGAGCTAATAAGGTGCAAATCAGCACAGATGTAGAAGCTATTGAAATTACTAAAGTCACTTGCCAGTGTTTTAATCCTAGTTGAAGCATATGGTGATGTATATGGTTTTTATCTGGACTAAATGGATGTTTTTTAAGTATGACTACACGTACATAAAATATACGAAGGGTGTCTAAAAGTGGGAAAAATAATATGGCCAAAACAATTATAGGTGCATTTAAGTGAAATTGAGCCAAAGGATTTAATTGATTAATATTAATAAAAGCAATAGATTGAAATGCTAATAAAAACCCGACAACCATAGACCCTGTATCTCCCATAAATATTTTCCTAACCTTTGAAAAATTAAAATATAAGAATGGAATTAATGCTCCTACAAGTGCCAATGACACAACTGTTAAAGTCATTTCATTCATATTAAAGAACAAGAAGCCGTAAAACAATGAGACCAAAAGACCTACTGACCCTGCTAATCCGTCTAATCCATCAATTAAATTGTAGGCATTTATAATTAGGATAAACACAAACAATGTGAAGCCTATAGATAAAAAATATGGAATACTTTCTATTCCTAAAATACCCGAGAACGTTGTAATTCTTAAGTCTGTAATGAGAATAACCATTAAAGCTGCAATTATCTGCCCTAACATTTTTTTCTTAGGAGACAAAATTAAGATATCATCTTTAACCCCTAAAAAAAATAATATAATTAAAGCCCCAACTACTGGCATTAGTAATTTTGCATCTAAAAAAGCACCACAAAGCGTCAGTACTATTGCTACCGCAAAGAAAATACCAATACCTCCTAATGTTGGCACTGTTTTAGAATGTACACTACGTTTATCTGGCACATCAACTAATTGTTTGGCATGAGCTATAAATATAATAGTTGGAAAAGCTATAAAAGCGGTAATTAGTGCTAAAAGAAAAGGTAACAACAATAACATTGTGCCATTTCCGTTTTCGATAATTTCGGTTATAAAATTCATTAACAGCGGTTTATATTCAAATATACAACTTTAAGAAAAATTGAGCAATTTTGGGGTTTGATTTAAATCTTACATCGAAATTTTCCGATATAAAAATGAGACGCAAGCTAGTAAAAAAACAACAAACTCTAGAAGCTTAACTTCTAAATACTAAAAGAAGGTTATTTTTTAAATAACTGAGGTATTTTAGATAAATTTTTGGAACATATTACTAGTGCTGGATTCTCGAGTTTATTACCTTTTACCGCCATATAATCTTCTCTCGTTTTTAACCATATATTCTTTAAACTCCTATTACTTGCTCCACCCACTCGCATTTTTGTAATCACTTCTGGTAAATAATTAAATTGAAGAGATTTATCCTTGAAAATTCTCAACATTAGATCGTAATCTGCTGCTATTTTAAAGTTTAAATTGAATAATCCGTGTTTATTATAAACTGCTTTTTTCAAAAATAAGGTTGGATGAGCTGGCATCCACCCTTGTTTTAATAAATCGTCAGAAAAAGGTTTACTCTTCCAATTTCTTACTATTTTATCTGAATTTGTTGAATTTATATAATGTAAATCGCCATACACACCATCTATATCATCCGTCTTAAAGGCTTTTACAATATTACTAATAGTTTGATTTGAAGCAAAAAAATCATCAGAATGTAAGAAACCAACAATATTACCACTAGCCTTTTCAATACCTTTATTTAGTGCATCATAAATACCTTTGTCAGGTTCTGACACACTAATTACATTTTCATGTTTTTGTTGAATTTCATTAATTATATTTAAAGTATCATCTTTAGATGCTCCGTCTATTACAATGTATTCAATATCTTTATAATCCTGATTTAAAACCGACTGCAAACAATCTCCAACGGTCTTCTCACTATTATACGTTGCTGTTATAATTGAAACTTTCATTACTCTATTACTCTTTTTCTAATTTGTTTAGCAGGATTACCTTGATAAATATTATTTGCATCAAGTCTTGTTGTAGCCACAGAATTTACAGTTAGTATGGCATGAGACCCAATGGTTACTCCTGGACAAACTATAGATTTCGCACCAACCCAAGCTCCATCTTCTATATTAACTTTCCCCACCATTAAATCGAATGTGGATTTTTTATAATTATGATTTCCGCATAAAAGCATTGCTTCCTGTGAAATACAAACGTTCTTTCCAATTATAACTTCGGCTAAATTATCTATCCATACCTTTTCACCAATCCATGTGTAATCACCAATAGTCAATAACCAAGGAAACTTAATATTTACCCCTGGTTTAATCACCACCCCTTTACCAATTTTAGCACCAAATAATTTCAAAAGAAGGATTTTGAGACCAGAAATAGGATTTAAGGGATTTATAAAAAACAATACATTTATAAAATACCAACATATAATTTTTAGTTTATTACCAGGTTGATACCACAAGTTACTATATGTCGATAAATCTGTTTTCAATTATTGTTCTGCTTTTAATAAATTATCGAAATAACTAATCGTTTTAATAAGTCCCTCTTCCAAATGAATTTTAGGCTCCCAACCACTTAATTCCTTTTTAGCCAAATCGATAACTGGCTTACGTTGTAATGGATCGTCTTGAGGTAAAGGCATATTAATAATTTTCGAACTAGAATTTGTTAATTCTATAACTTTACTAGCAAGTTCCATCATGGTGAATTCTACTGGGTTACCAATATTTACAGGACCTGTAAAACCATCTCTACTATTCATCATTCTAATTGTTCCTTCAACTAAATCGTCTACATATTGAAAAGATCGTGTTTGAGAACCATCACCAAACATTGTAATATCTTCACCCTTCAAAGCTTGTACTATAAAATTAGAAACTACACGCCCATCATTAGGATTCATATTAGGACCGTAAGTATTAAAAATTCTAATAATTTTAATAGCCACTTCATTTTGCAAATGATAATCCATGAACAACGTTTCTGCACAACGCTTTCCTTCATCGTAACATGAACGCAACCCTATTGGATTTACATTTCCCCAATACGATTCTGGTTGAGGATGTACAGCTGGATCACCATACACCTCACTTGTTGAAGCTTGTAATATTTTAGCTTTTACACGTTTTGCCAATCCTAACATATTAATAGCTCCCATAACCGACGTTTTAATCGTTTTAATAGGATTATACTGGTAATGTACTGGAGATGCAGGACAGGCCATATTATAGATTTCATCTACTTCTATCATATATGGCTGTGTAACATCATGACGAACTAATTCGAAATAATGGTGATCCATTAAATGTTCAATATTCTTTTTGCTTCCCGTAAAATAGTTATCCATACAAATAACTTCATTACCTTCTTTTAACAAACGTTCACATAAATGTGAACCTACAAAACCTGCTCCGCCGGTTATTAGTATTCTTTTCATTTTATATTTTCTATTTAAATAATTTCTTTGTATCGATTACAAGTTGTGGTTTTTGAGTAAACGTCTCAGCAAAATCATATGAAGATTTAGACCATAAATTATAACTAACTTTATCCATTTCAGCAAAGTGATTGATTTTTTCCACAAACTTATCTGTTTCGGACAAAGTTACTGAATATCCTATATGTTTTTCTTTTAGTTTTTCCCAGGGCGTTTGGTCTGAAATAATTACAGGACAACCATTTTGCCAAGATTCCATAATTACGTGTCCGAAATTTTCGTGCATAGTTGGTAATAGTAGAACATGTTGTGCTTTTAAAACGTCCTTTAATTTATAATTTGGAACTGCCCCTAAATAATTTACTATTATATGACTAGGTAATGTCTTAATGTAATTTTCGCAAGCCGTCCAATATTCAGATTCATCAATTGGACCGATAATAGTAAAATTAATAGTATGCTCTGAACTTGTATGAGATAGATATTCTAAAGACTTTAATAAATTTTTCTTAAGTGCTATTCTAGAAAGAAAAAACACATTTAAACATTTTTTACTTTTTTCTTTCTCCTGATACTCACCCATTTTTGAAGATAAATTTGGCGCAATACGAATATCCAACTCATGTCCGAACTGTGTCTCGATTTCTTCTTTTTCCAAACTGGAGGTGGCGTGCCATACTACTTTTTTATGCAACCCATTTAACTTAAATAAGGAGATAAATAGTTTCTTCTTCAAGGGTTTTATCGCTAAAGCACCTTTCCCGACCATACCTCGAGGTGCTAAAACCTGCTTTAAAACTGTTTTTCTAAATGTCCATAAAGGAAGTAATGTGAATTTTATAGAAAATAACGAATTATAATACACGTAATCGTAATCTTCTTCTTCAATTAAATTTTTATAAAGTGCGCTATTTTGATGGTTTTCATCTAAATACATCACCTTGTAATTTGCTTTTAGTTGCCAAGTATTAAATTCTATATTATCGTAAGGAATAGACTCTCCTAAATCTTTATTGGAAGTTACTATAGATATATCAAATTCATCATGAAGATGAAACACTATATTATTTACAGATTGAATTGGACCTCCTGCTTTGTAGCCCGGTAAAAACCAATCTATAAAAATTAATATTTTTTCTTTTTTAGGCATTAATAACGTCCTTATAAATAGTTAAATAATCTTCTACAATCTTATCAATACGAAATCTCTCGACGTTTATCCGACCTTTACTTATTAATTTATTTTGCATCTCGACATTCGAAGTAATACTTAACACAGCCTCTCGAATCTCTTCTACATTATATGGATTTACTAAATACGCTGTATCTTTAGCAACCTCTTTCATCGCTCCTATATTAGACGTAATAACAGGTCTACCAATGGCTTGGGCTTCTATAATAGGCATTCCAAAACCTTCATAAGTCGATGCAAACAAAACTAAATCACAGTTCTTATACGCTTGAATAATATCAACATAAGGTACCTGAAACATGGATTTATATTCTAACTTATACAATTCTAAAAGTTTTAATTGATTTTCTGTTAATTTTCCTATAATCGTTAATTTACAAGTTATTCCGCTTAAAGCCTCAAAAGTACGTTCAATATTTTTATTTGGCTTAGTTCCTATCAATAAAATATTTGGACAAACAGAATTCTTTTCTTTTGGGCAATAACTTAATTCTGAATGCACTGGATTATATACAACCTCTATTTTCTTTGAGGCAAAAGGTATTACTTTGCAAAGTTCTGCTTTAGTAAATTCAGAAATCACAGTAATTTTATTAACGAAAATAGCGGGCAAAGTAAACCAAAATAGCTTAAGATATATTCGTTTTAAGGTATTTCCTTTTAAAATGGAACCAATATCATGAATGGTTAACACTGATTTTTTCCCTGTTACTAACGCCATGTAATTCACATCCCCAGTAATATGATTTATTTGAGAAGGTGACTTCTTTCTAAAACTTAGGATATTTTTTAATATTACAACTGGACTCCCTCCAGATAATTTGAGTTCTTGAGTATCTATCTCTACCTTATCTTTAAGCTTAGCTTGAATCGCACCAAATAGCTCCTCAATGCTATTATATTGTGGCAATCGTTTTCTGAAGATGTAATTTATTTGTTGTAGCATTAATACTTTAATAGTTATTATGTTATTCTGAAATATCTATCGAACTGCTTATATAGTATATTTCTCATGAGATAAACAGGGACAACATAAGTAATCATATTCCCCATAACCTTTATCATATTAAAACTATAAACACTTATTAAGAAATAGAAAGGCGTAATAAAAATAACAGCCCAAAACATGGTTTTAGATTTATTAAAAAATAAATTTATAACATATCCAAATATAGCCCCCAAGAATACTAAAAAGGGAAACATATTTATAGGCCCAAAATCTATATAGGCGTCAGTCATATAGCCAATACTGTGTGACGCTTTACCACCACCTGCTAGCCCCAACATAGTATATTTATTTGTATGCGCAGAATCATCTATAATTCCTTTGTTAGGAAAAAACATTCTGGGTTTAAAATAAAAAGAAACTGCATTTGTAAAAATTTCCCCATCTTGATATGGTATCTTATCTGGAACATTATCTAATGTAATTGAAAAAAATTCGATATAACTAATTCTATCTAATAAATCGTCAACAGCATCGTCCATATCCTCCAATGTTAAATCTTCTAAAAGAGATATCATTTTATTCACAGCATCAGATTGTGAAACGACAACTTCTTGTCCGCCACCATCTGATAAATATTCTCTAAATTGAAACTTAACAGATGTCCAAACTAGACCAAGCATTAAAGTAACTATACCTAACATAAAGAACTTTAATAACTTTGATGTATCAATCTGGGAAACCACACTTAGCATTCCGACAAAAACGATAATAATGATATCTTTAAATGATGAAAAATACCCGGTAAAACCAATCAGTATTTCTACTACAATAACGATGTATAGTAATTTTAGATTATTTTTATAATAGTTTGCATATATAAAAGCCCAAAGAAACACGCCCCATTTTAATTTAGAGAATGCCATAAGAATAGTATTTAACCCTGGAATAAAACTTTTTAATATAAAAAGAAAAGAAAAACCAAAAGTTAAGATTAAATAACAAATTAATATTTTTCTTACCGAGTAGTTTGGGTCTATTATTTTGTCAATTGTTAAATTAGCAATCTTTTTTTTCGTCATTAGGTAAAGACCTGAACAGAAACAGACTAATCCAATATTACTTATCGAATTTGCATCATATAGCCTATATATATTCTGATAAAAACTAAACTGTTCTTCTAACGGCAGATTAACAATGTTTCCATATACAATTTTAATATTTATTGCTAACCATTGAAAAAGTAAAGCAAAAAAAAGTGTTGCATAAATGGGGTTTCTTAGCCTAAAGAACAATTGCATTACAACTGACAATGAAAAGAATGCCAATAAACTGGACATAAAATGCGGGCCAATTATTGCCAACAAGAACCATGGAATTGCTACAAACCCTATAATTTTAGATGCTTCTTTATTCACTTAAAAATCGATTTGTATTTTGCATATATTACTTTACTGTAATTAATTTATAGTTATTGTACTTCTTCAATTTCTTTCAGAAATAATTTTGGTGTTAAAGTTTACTATTAACGATGACTGCAAACCTAAATATTTATACGGTACAAATTTAGCAATAAGAGTAGAAATACATATGGCAATAATATTTAGACTAACCACATATAGATAATTTTTAGTAGAAATATTTAAAAATTCAAAACTAATTTTTATTAAATAAAATATAGGCCAATGTATTACGAGGTATACCAACGACTTTTTACCTATCCATGATAAAATAGTTAGATTAACATCTTTAAATAACACCAAACATAGATTTATAGCAATCAAGGTATTTAAGGTAAACAACCAATAATTACCATACATTAAATTATTATTATGAAAATCTACATAACCAGCAAGAAATATTGACAACGCTATATATGGTAAAATTAACCATAGTCGTATTTTATTAATTCTATCCGGAACTCTAAATTCATTACATAATAATCCAGATAAAGTAAAAAAAAGACCTAAAGGAAAGCTATGTAATCCAAATGGAATTTTAATATTATTCTTTTCAAAAACCCAACTTAAGCACAATAAAGAAATGGCTATAATTTTTTTTATATTTAAATTTAAACGAGCGATGAAAGGAAACATTATTTTAATAAAAAAAAGTGATAACAAAAACCAAAGTGGGGAGTTTCCTATTGTATCTCCACTTGACACTAAAAAAAATAATGGCGCTATCGGAATCTTCCATAAAGGATAATTCCCTGTTAGTAACTCTGGTATTGTTAGCAGATAACCTATTGCTGTCCAAATTAACATTGGAATAATTAGCTGATCTATACCTTTTTTAAAAGTATTGATCAATCCTCTCCCTATTTTATACAAGAAACCTGTCTTAAAATAAAACCAAGCCATGAAAAAATACAAACATTTCAAAAGAAAAATATAAATTATCGATTCGGTTAAATTTCCCCATTGAAAAGAATGTAAAATCACCATCCAAATTATCATAATTCCAGATATAATATCTAAACTTTTATCTCTTTCTAAACTCATAAAACAACTAGTTTACTTCTGTAATATTGTTAAGTTGAACTTATTCCTATATTTCACAAATAAATAAAGTCGATAAAAAAATATCATCTCAGAATACTTCACATTTATATGATTGGGTGATAATATACTTTATTCTAAAGGGTTCTAAGTAAGTGCAACTAAAGAAGTCCGTCATAACTTACAATTAAGATTTAAGACTCTTTAAATATTTTATTTATCTGCTGAATGATTTAATTTTCCTGTAATATTCTTTAATCTTTTTTCACTAAAAAATTTAATACCGTTATCCTTCTTGTGCTTAATGGTATCTGATTCGAAAATTTTATCTACATTAAAATGATTTAATTTTATCCTAAATTTTTCATTTATATTATCAATGTTAGCGTTGTAATTATTTATAAAAATAGGTAAATTATAAATTACAATGTCCTGTGGATAAAGCTCTTTAAATTTTAAAATACTTTCATTGTAAACGCTCCACGCTTTGTAATGATTATACTTTAAGTACTGACTATTAACGGGATAAATAAGCTTATGGATAAAACGTCTAAATGAATCATAATTCACTTTATTCTTTATTTTATACCAATATCTTCTATCCAATGAATTTACAACTTCATCGTAGTCCCTATATATTGCAATAACTTTTAAATCTGGAATTATTTTTTTCCATGCAAGTAAATACAATGTGCTTCTTGGATCTTTCCAACCCCAAACATCATGTGTTTCTCTTTTTTTTATAATCTCTTTTATTAAAGCTTTACTTTGATTGTCAAATTCAAAGTTAAAGTTTTCAATATTTTTTAAGCCAGTACTCTCAAACCCTTTACGACGTAAATCTTTCTCTTGCAAATTTACAAATTCGTAATCTTCAAAATGACCGTTTTTATTATCAAAACCACCATTCATCAAATCATCACCAATAAACAAACCTGATTCTCTTAATAAATTTGCACTTAAAGAAGTTCCTGATCTATGCATTCCTGCAATTAGTATTTTATTATTTACCATTATTTCCAAATGCCTGTTTATAATATAACCAATGTTGAAATTTTTTATCTTTTTTTATAACACTCAAACTTTTTAAAATACTATACCTAAAATAATAATTAGGTACACTACTATATTTTTTTAAAACCTTTAAAAATTCTTGAGCTTCTTTATTATCTCCAGTACGTAATAAATTTAAATACAATCCAAAATATTGGTTATAAACGCGCCAAAGTAGCCCCCTTTTCAAATATTTTTTTCTATCTTCAGGGACACGGGCCATAAATGTTGTTAAAATTTCATCATTCTCCTCAATTCTATGAATCCACATTTTTGGATTTCGACTTAATTGGCCTGTATGTCGTCGCAACTTTATTAAATGTTTTTGGATAATACCAACTGGTAATCTATCTGTTATTCTACACCAAAATTCAAAATCGCCTGAGTATTTTAAATCTTCTCTAAAATAACCATAGGTTTCGAAAATAGATTTATTTATAGAAACGTTAGCAATATTACCAGGAACACTACCCGTAAGTATTGAAGTTAAATCATGAGTTTGGCTGCTCATAGTACTATTGGAATCTATTGACATTCTATCAATAACAGTTCCGGATTCATCGATTATCTCTACTCTAGAAAAAGCATAAGCTATGTTTGGATTTTCATTGTGGAAATTAACTGTTTCATATAAACAATTTGTATTCATAATATCATCCTGCGACCACAAATGTATAATACGTCCATTAGAATTTCGGATTAGATTATTTAAATTACCGAATAATCCGAGATTATTTTCATTATGAAAAACTCTTAATTTTTCATAATGAAGTTGATCTAAATAATTTCTAGTTTCTACATCTGACGGGCTATCATTTCCAACCAAAACTTCATACGACACTCCTTTTTGAGCTAAAACTGAGTCTAATGACGCTTTAAATAAAGGCATCCCATTATAAGAGGGTACAATAACAGAAATATCTATTGTTTCTTGAGTTTGCATGATTTATTTCTAATGATTGAATATTTTTTTTATCAATTATAAAAACTAAACAGAATCTAAAAAGCGTCTTCTAAAGCTTCTACAATAGCTGTAAAGTTCCATTTCTCTATATCTTTTTGAGCTACTTCTCCCATCGTTTTTAAATTACTAATTGACAAGGTATTAAATATTTTTATTAAAGCGGGTTCATCGTAGTAGTTAAAAACATACCCATTCTTACCTATTTTCACGACATCTGATGCACAACCAACTTTATTACTTACAATTACCGGTCTAGAAGATGCCATAGCTTCATTTACTGCTAAGCCCCAAGTTTCTCCTGGACCTTTTGATGGTAAACAAAATACATTCCCTAAACGATATAAAATGGGCATTTTACTCTGATTTTGGAAAGGTATAAATTTAATATTAAAATCCGCTTCAGATAATGAAAGTAACTCTTTCTCTAAAGGACCATGTCCTACTAATAACAACTTCAGTGGTTGTTTTAAATATTTATTTGCTTTTTGAACAGTTTTTAACAAAAAATCTGGTTGTTTTTTAGATTCAAATTTTCCTGCAAATAAAATAACTAAATCTTCAGGTTTAAACCCAAGTTCTGCTCTCCATTTTAATGCTAGTTTTTCGTAATCCTTCTCCTCAGAATCATTAAATCTATCGTTATCAATTGCATGTGGGGCTAAAATTAACTGGCTATCCTTTACCCCTACCGATTTGAAATACTTTTTATTTTCTGTCCCGACATAAAAGGCCTTATCTATAAAACCGTAGATATAAGTTAAATAGTACTTTCGTAATACCTGTCTTAATCCAGGGGTATCGTCCAATAATGTCGAATCTCCTCGAAACCAAACAGGAATTTTGCCATTAAAATATTTCATGACCTCTAAATGGCTTTTTAAATACCATCCAAAAACCAAAATAGCATCGGGTTTCCAATTTTCAATTTTGTTATTCAATTCAGGGCAATCAATACCATTTTTATGATGTGTGCCTGGATCCTTAGATATATTCTCTAGGAATTCGAATGCATACCCGTCCAATAATGGTATGTCCCATTTTATAGTTTTACCAAACGTTTTATCTATTACTTCATCTGAAGCTTGAGACCAAGTGTAAAAAACCTTTACTTCTACATTATTACGATCGGCAAGTAATTTAAACCAGGGTGCATAATATTGAATAGGATGAGTCGTAACAATTGCTAATTTTTTCATTTAAAACGATTTGATATATAATGTAGATTAATTAGATAATCCTAATACTTCATCCATTACATCTGCTAAAACTCTAGCCGATTGTTTTGATGAATATTGTTCTATATTTTCTAAAAGTGGATTCCATTCGTTTTCTTTTTGGAATTCTCTTAAAACAAGTTCAATTTTATCGGCAATTTGAGCTTTGTTTTCATTTTCAAAATACTCTACCAAATAGGCTTCTGCTTTTACGTCTTTTATTACTTGTACTGCTTGGCTTTCACCATGTAAAACTGTAAATAAGGGACGTTCGCTTAACAAACACTGATATGTTTTTGACGCTGTATAATGTTTTTCTGTACTTCCAAATAGAAGTACTCGGTCTGCTTTACTTATATAATTTAAGATATTAAGGAAAGGATGACGCTCTCGATCTTCAAATACAATATCTTCTAATCCATAATCTGCAGCATAAGCCGTTATACGTTTAGCAGGATATGGCCCAGTACCTATAAAAAATAAACGGACATTAGAATCCCATTCTGATGTGCTTTTTAAAGCTGCGATAGCTTTAAAGAACGCATCCATAAACATATGCGAATTGGGTAAAAATGCTCCTGCATAAATCCAAGGTTTGCAATTAGGAATATCATCCCATGGCATTTTTAAATGGTCAAGTTCGACTTTATGATCATTAGGATCGAAACCATAAGGCATTCCTGCATGTATTGGCGTTTTTTTAAAGTTGCGCTCAATAACTGGCCAATAATAAGGCGTAGAAACACCTGTAATAAAAGCTGCCTTCTTAACGGCATAAGGCTCTAAATTACTGGCTACCATTTGACTTAATTTAGCACGTGTATCGTTTTGATTTGTAATATCACGTACCCAAGGATCTATATAGTCTATTCCGTACGGAATTCCGGTTTTATCGTGTAGTATACGCCCCAAGATAGCAGTATAAAATGACGGAATAGGAATCCAAATAGCATCTATTTTACGTGTTTTACAAATTTCTAAGGCTTTAGCTTTTAGAAACGGGAAGGCTCTTAAGCCTATATCTCCAATAAGTCTTGGTTTTGTAACATTATACGCTTTGGTATATATTACTTCAATGTCTTTTGATGCCGTTTTTGCAATATGTGGATCTAATGGCTCTTCGTAATATTCGGACTCTACCGTTAATAGTAATGGATGCCAACCGAAAGATTTTAAATAATTACCTATTAATCGTGGTCGTTGAACCCCTGCTAAATTAGCAGGCACCCAATGCGGATATATAATGAGTACTGTTTTCAATTGCTTTAATTTTATAATATTTTTTTCCAAAGACGACGCAATTTTTTTTCTTCAGTGTTCCAACTTAGTTGTTTACCTATTTCAAAACGTTGCTCTTTTTCTCTTTTAATTTCATCATTCCGTTCTAACAATTCTAAAATAGAATTTTCGATTTCATTTACTGTTTGCCCACAGAGAGCACCTAATTCTGTAAATTCATGGAGGAATTGTTTTTGTGCTTTTGTGTCGGTTGCAAGAATGAATAATCCTGCCTGGGCATAAGTAATTATCTTATTAGTTAGACAAATTTGACGATTTAAATCACTAGAGTTAAACTCTAAAGCCAAACCTACATCAAAACGACTTAACCTTTCATGCAATTCTTTTTGAGGTAAAGACGATTCAACATTTACTTTTATTTCACTATTACCTAGTTTTTTTTGAAAATTTTGAATTATATCTGTATTAAATTTCTCGTCTAACTCTCCAATTAAAGTTAAATCCAATTTTACTTGATGTGAATTTAATAATATTTTAGACAATGCTTCAAATAACTCCTCTAAACCACGACCGTAGCCAATTTTTTGGCTAAACCAAACAAATCTTAACGAATCACCCACCTCATCGAAATGAACCTTATTATTTGTTAATTTAAATTCAGTATCGTTAAATCCATTTAGTATAACATCACTATTTGGATGGTCACCAATTAAATCCAAAGTATATTTTCCTATCAGTGGACTTGCAAAAATTAACCCACTAGCTTCGGGAAGAATTGTTTTCATGAGATACTCTCTCCGATTTTTTTCATTTATAGTATCAACAGAGATAGTTTCTCCTGGATGGAAATCTTCTACATCAAAAACAAACGGAATACTCCACTTCTTATTAACATACCAACAAGGGTACATGCTCCCTTCACTATGTCCGATAACTAAATCTACATCTGACAAATTTAGAGTACTCAAGTGCGTTTTTAATATAATTGCAGCTTTATTACTCGCATAAGCATTAACACTTATATTTTTATTTGCTTTTTTATAAATTAATTTTGCACCTTTCTCTAATATTGTTGATTTAAACCAATTAAAAAAAGGATCTCTACCTAATTCTAAGGTAGTAACATTTAAATTATTTGACTTAATAATATCAAAATCTTTGTCTTTCCATGACTTCATTCTATTAACTAATAGAGTATCACAGTGATAATCATCTTTCATTGAAAGAATAGATTTTAAAGCCCTTGGAGTCGTTGATAGGTTGCCCGATAAAATAAAAAGTACCTTCTTTTTTTTCATATTATCCTTTTAACATACTATCAAATAAACTTAAATATTGATTAGAAATAAAATCAAGAGAAAATCTATTTACGCAATCCTGTCTAACTTTTCTACGGTCTATGCTATCTATTTTTTTAACAGCCTCAACCATTTGTTCAACATTATCTACAATGAATCCAGTGTCTTCATCTTTTACAACTTCTGGGACAGAACCTCTTCTAAAACCTATTACAGGCACACCACAAGCCATAGCTTCTGCCATAACTATTCCAAATGGCTCTTCCCATTTAATAGGAAACAAAAATGCCGAAGCCTTCTGTAAATAATTAAGCTTTTGTTCATCATTAACAGGTCCTACATATTCAATTAATTGATTTGAAAGATATGGTTTAATCTCTGTTTCAAAATATTCATCATGTCCTGGCTGAATATTACCTGCAATAATAAGTTTTTGATTGGTTTTAAGTGCTACTTCAATCGCTTCCTTAGTACCTTTAATATCTTCAATTCTACCTAAGAAAAACAAATATTCCGTTTCTAAATTATAATCAGGAACATAATAATCTGTCTCGGTAAAATTATGAATTGGAACAAAAGGTTCTTTATTTTGTAAATTTTTCAACATATGTGCTCCACATGCTGTAAACTTTAATTTATTACCTGCTAACTTATAACCTAGACTAGTCGTTTTTTCACTTATCTCTCTCCCATAGGTCATTACCATAGGAATATTCTTAAACTTCATTACTGGAAACAAATATAATAACCTTGCAAAACTATGAATGATATCCGGATTCTCCTTACTCACTACAGAAAATAATCTCTTCGTATTTAATAATACATTCATTTTTCCTCTCGAATGTTTAGCTGGCCATGCATACATTTTAGTACATAATGCCTTACTATCCTCATGTGCAACTAGAATAACTTCATGATTGTACTTCAAATAGGCCTTTATCAGTCCATCAACTAGACGCTCAACTCCTCCATACAATAAAGGTGGAACTGGTATCTCTGGATCTACTGCTATTAATATTTTCATATTCATTAAATATAATTTATTTCCTTCTTTTTTTCCAATAATACGACATTGATTTCGCGCATTTCCAACCAAATAGATTTTTTACCATTTCAACAATTCTACCTCCTATAGCAGGTTCATAATTACTCCCTCCTAGTTTGTTAGAAGCTCGTATTGCCTGCTCAGAAATATCCTTAAATTCAGGCCAAGCATCAATTGCAAGTTGCTTAAATTGGATTGCTAGTGCACTTCTAGCTTGAGTCCCATGTGTTTTGCCAAACAAGTAAACTTCTTTAAGTTGTGTTGATTTAAGATTACTCGCTAAGTGTACTCGAGACTTACCTGAAGCGATATTATTACCATTTAAAAATTTTCTATAATAGTTTTTAGCAACAGGTACGTACACAATTCCATTACCATTTAATCCTAATCTAGCAAAAAACTCCCCATCTTGATCTTTAGCTAAGCTTTCATTCCACAAACCATGGTTTTCAATGAGTAGTCTAGGTGTCAACCAAGCACTAGTCTGGACCATATTCATAGGTAATTCATTTCCTCCCCAAAGTTTTATAAAAAATTCTTCAGGTTTTGATGTTGAAAAAAGATAGGGCTCATCGGTACATATTCCTGATTCAACTGCATCAATAAAATGAACTGTGTTACAGACTGCTAGGAGATCTTGTCTCCCCTTTAAAGCTTCAACTTGCCTCTCTATTTTATCTAGACTTAAAATATCATCTGCATCCAAAAACTGAATATAGTCTCCTGTACTTAGCTCAAAGCCATAATTCCTCGCGGCACAAGCTCCTTTTCCTTTATTTTTTAATACCTTAATCTTTTGAGACACGTAAGTTAAAGCGAATTCAAATGAACCATCTGTAGAACCATCATCTACAATAACAATTTCAGTATTAATGTATGATTGATTTAAGACAGATTGCAAAGTCTCTCCTAGAAAAGATACTGAATTATATAAAGGAATTATTATAGATACTTTGTCTACCATAAGGTTTGTTAAATTTAAAATTATTTGAATTACTTTTCCTCAAATAACCTAAAATATAAATCGGAATGCATTTTTGCCACATTTTTGATACTCCAAAATTCAATTCCATATTCATAATTCATATCGCCTTTTCCCAAAATCGTAGACTCCTTAGCTTCTTCTAATGCTGAAGATAATGAATTCATTTTTTTTGGACTAAATGACGGATTACCTGTAGTTCTCAGAATTTCTCCAATATTTCCAATACATGGACCTACAACCACTTTTTTAAAAGTAAAAGCAAGTGGAATATTACCAGAATTTAATGTATCCAACCTTGGGATAAAAACAAAATCACTGGCATTCAAGAAAGTTTGAATATCTTTTTCCTCAACATAATCAATATTATTTATTCTATATTTAGAATCAAAATATTTTCGAAATAATAATAACTCATGTTTAAATCTTTTTAACGGTTCCTTTTTCCAACTAAAAAGTTTTGGCCATTTAGATGTCAATAAGGTTTTTTTTCTATGCTTTAGTAATTTAAAAGCGTTAAGTGTTAACTTCAATTCTTCCTTACTTCTAAAATTACCAAAGCAAACCATAACAAATCTATCATCAGAAATTTTTAATTTTTTTCGACTTTCCGCTTTAGAAATACTATTAGGTAAATTTTCGTATAAGGGATGTGAAATAATTACATTTTCAACATTAGGGTATAATGATTTTAACATATTCGATTCACCGAAATGAATTATTACATCTACATAATTATATACAATTTGATAAGCCTTTAATTGATTAACATTTTTAGAATGTGGAAACTCATTATGTTTTGTTACTATAATTTTAGCTCCAATATTTTTCCAATGTGTTAAAGCCGATTCTAATTCTAATAAATTGTTATCAGATGGAATATTCCAATCAAAAATAGCTTCAGGCCATTGTACGTGTATTATATCATATTTTTTCGATTTATCGAAAAAACTCAATGTGGATAATTCATAATCAACCCCTTCAATATTATCTACGATATTTAACAAATAACTATTTTCTTGATTTGGACAAATTGGATATAAAATGTTCATAAAATCAAAAAATTATAAATTGAATTTAATTAATTCTTTTAATTGAATTTCCAGCTCCTCTGTTTTAGTTTCTAATAATTTACTATCACTTAATTGAAAATTATCCGAAGAAATGTTTAGTTCCTTAATTTTACTTATAATTTTATTTTTTTTAATATTATCCAATTTGAATAATTTAACTCTATTTTCAAACTCTCTAATATATCTAGAATATTCTAAATTAATATTCTCATGTTTTAACCCCATAGAATAAAGCCAATCAGACCATTTGAATTCTGAAACATAATTTTGTTCGTGCAGATGAGAAAAACATTTAAACCTAAGCCATGGTACCCTCAAAGCATCTGCTATAATAGCACCGTGCATAGCTTCCGTCATAAGACATTTAGACTGCTTAATCTGAAGCATAATTTTTTCTACATCGGGTTCAGAAGGGTCTATAAAGTGATAGCCTAACTCGTCGCAAATAGCCTTCCAATTCACTTGGTTCAAAGATCTAAAATGAGGCATAAATGAAATATCGTATTTTTTATCAGCTTTTAACTGTTTATAAAAAGGTGTTTTCAATATTAAATAACCAGGATCCGTTATATACTTAATTTCTTTTTTCAAAGAACTTTGAATACAGGCAGAAGACAGTGGTCCTCTTACAAAATGAAAATCCCAACTATAATCAAATTGAGGCACTTTATTAATAAATCTTATTCCTGACCCCAACACAATTTTTTTTAAATCTTTATTACCAAGGTTATGATCATTAATAAAAGCTTCAGACAAAATAGTGCCTATAAATAATATATAAACATTACTATTGCCTGTTTTATAATTAGGCATTAAATGATTAAAAATATAAGGGTTTAAATCATCTCCAAAATTTGGGATATCTCCTTTAAAATAACATAAGTTCATTATATTGAATTGTTTTTGGCCTTAAACATCTGAATTGATTTTTTAATAGAATGATGTTTAGCTGCACTAAGTATTGATCGATTAATTTTTTTATTTATAAGTAAAATAGCTTCTTTTTTTTCCGCATTTTCTAAAGGACAATCCTTGGCATTTAAATGCTCTAAGCTATTTAATAAATATTTAAAAGGCACATAAGGATCCGTTCTATTATCGTTCATCTGTTGATCGTCATGTTCTCTATGCCAAACAATACCTGGAGGCATTAAAACCACTGTACCTTTTTTAGAAAGAATATGCCAAAGTTCATAATCTCCTAAATGCTGCTTACCGCTAAAACCACCCACAGACAAAAATGCATCTCTATTAATAATTGCTGAAAGCGGAGCCCTTTCAAATATCGGAACTTGAAAATAATGTTTTTCATATGCTAATTTAGGAGAAAGTTGATATGGGTAAATTTTATTTTTATCCTGTTTTATAGAACATAAACCATAACTAGAATTAGGAAATTGTTCCATATAATAAACCAATTGTTCCAAACCGTGAGGGTAAATTAAATCATCAGCATCTACATATTTCAAATATTTACCTTTTGCCAACGATGCAGCATGATTACGATTGGGATAATCTCCTAAATTTTTTTCATTTACAAAGACTTTTATTCGATTATCCAGCTTCTCAAATGTCTTCGCTATTTTTACTGATTTATCCTTAGATCCATCATCAACAAGAATAAGTTCAAAATTATGGTAAGTAGATGCTAATACTGATTCTATTGCTTCTGCAATATATTTTTCTCTATTATAAACCGTCATTAATACGGAGACGAGGGGTTTATTCATTATATTTTATTTAAAATCAACTTTAATTCTTCGTAATTTTCAATAGAATCTTCTAAGTTTTCGGTATTCATATTACTTACATTAGCCTTAACGGGAAATGAATCCACTCCAATATAATCAAATATTTTATCACAAACTGATTGATGATTCTCACTAACTAACAATTCCTTTTCATAAGAAACTGATATATGCGGCATATTAATTAAACATTCCTTCTCCATCTCTGAAAACTTTCTTCTCCAGAGCAAAATTTTTTTAAACTGAATGGGGTCTATATATAACTTATCATTTGATACTTTTTGAGGAATCTCATTTTTATCTAAGTACCATCTACCTAAACTAAAAGCTTTAAATGAAGATACATTATGAGACATTTCATCTTCTCTATATAAAAAAATAAATTTCCATCCTTTTTTATGCAACCGCTGTAAAACGTTTTTAACTTTTTTTATTTTTTGATCGGTGTATAATTGATACACTTTGACTTTAAAACCATATACATGATAGGGTAATGTAATAGGCTTTCTAGAGTTACTTTCAACAAATAAACATGGATATAAAAATAATGGAGATGTTTTTTGCCCAAATATTTCTTGATCGCAAAAAATATTAAGATGTTGATTTAATAATTTTGTTAATAATGTACTACCCGTACGCCCCTGGCCAAACACAATAAATTTTACTTTCTTTTCAGAGTCTTTTTTCAAAGCATGCCTATAATGATACCAATGAGTTAATATAGCTTTAGGCCCTTTCTCTTTTAATAAATAATAAAATCTTTGCATATTAGCTTTTTAGTTAAAAATGTCTTTATACTTCGATCTGTAATTTAATTTGAATCCTTTATAATATCCTGGATATAAAACATCTATACTCTTGTTACAAATACGGTAAAGAATATTTAATTTATTTTTAAGCGCATAATACATGATACTAATTACTATATCCCATTCCTTTTTTATCGTCTTAGGAAAAAGTTTATTTAAGTTTTTAAATTCTTCAACTATTTTATAATCGACACTATTTTTTAAACAGCTTAAAGTATCTCGAACCAAATATTTATGAAGAGCTAAAAAGTGGGACTCTTCTTTTAATTTATATATTAATTTCTCTATTAATGGTATTCTATTCATATATTTCTTATATGAATAATGACCTTCACTAATCCTTGCTTTATCTTTTTGATCGCGGCGTACAAAATAATCTGGAGCCGATTCTTCCTTTAAGAAATTACAATCATTTAACAGAACATTAATATGGAATTCCCAGTCTTGAGAACTTGCAACCTCTTCTTCCCATCTTAAATTATAATTTATTAGAAAGTCTCTTTTCCAAATTGGACCTGTTGTTTGCCAAACAATATCACCTCTTAAAAATCTAATAAGATCATCCTCTGCAGTAAATTTATTCCAAAGAATATTGGAATCTTCTATTTTCTCAGAAAAAAAAGCACCTTGAAAAACCATGAAATCTAATTTGGGATTTTGTTTATAATTTTCAATTCTGTTTGATAAACATTCAGGAATAAACAAATCGTCTGAATCTAAAAAAATAACATAATCCCCACTAGCCTCTTCCAGACCAATATTCCTACATGTTGGTGCCCCTTTTATAGAGGAATACTCTTCTCTAAATATAGATTTAATTCTTGAGTCTTTTATAGACCAATCTTTTAACACACTCCTGCTATTGTCTGTCGAACCATCATCAACTGCTAATACTTCCCAATTTTCATATGTTTGGTTCCGAATTGAGTTTATAGTTTCAGTAATAACAAGCTCCCTATTAAAAACAGGAATTATAATACTAACTTTTTTCATCTATTGATAGAATTTCTTGAAACCATTTATACTCCTTCTCTAAACTAAAGCATTCCTCAATATGCAATTTTGCATTCTTACCGTGCTGTACTAGTAATTCCTTATTGTTATAATATTGTAAAAAATAGTCAGCTTGTTCTTCCACATTAAAAGGCTCAAACAAGTAGCCTGTTTTACCATGTAATATAGTCTCTACAGGCCCCCCTGATGCTCCCGTAATTACAGGTATACCAAAACTCATAGCTTCTAAAATAGATACTCCAAAAGCTTCTTCTTGATTCGATAATTGACCTAAGCAATTATGTGCTACAAAAATAGAAGCTTTTTTATATAATGTTTGAGCTGTTTCATAATCTACAGCACCTAATATCTCAATATTATTTTTAAATTTAGAATCTAAACGCATTAATTCTAATGTTGCTCTTAGCGGCCCATCTCCTGCAAAAATTAATTTAGCCTTCATTCCCTTTTTACTAGCAAATTCAAAAGCCTTAATCACCATATGTGGCCCTTTAAAATCTACTAAGCGACCTAAATATAAAATAGTAAATTCATTAGGTAAATTTCTTTCAATATTTTGTTCTACTCCAAAATATTTTGTTCTAATTTTATTAACAGGGACCCCAATAGATTGTAATTTATTAGAAGTACTAATAGAATTTGCAATAAAATAAACATCTTTAGATAATTCTACAACTTGAGTTTTGTAACTTTCTTTAAAATAAGATTCATTTGGGTTACTATTTGTTTTTAAATCCCAAGTGATATCATAGCCATGACAATATACAAACACATTTTTCTTAGTTTTATGAATTATTTCCTTGAAGTTCAAAGAAAAATCTATAAAATGGAAAATAATAGAGTTGGCTTTCGATTTTGTTAAAATATCTTCTAATTGTTCACGTTTAAAATCTGAAATATCCTTCTTAAAAAGTTTTGATAAAATTTTATACTTTAATTCATACTCCAAAGCAAGACTAGTTATAGGAATACCTTCTACTGTCTTCATAGGACATAAACCTAAAACCACAACGCGCTCAACACTATTTCCTAGTAACTGAATTTGTCGTTTCAACCAATGCTCAGATTTAATGCCTAAGGCTCTTACTACAATAATAGTCTTCAAAACTTATCTTAAATTTGGATATTTATATTCTACGTACTGAATTAAATTTCGCTTTATAAAATTACCAAAAGGTAATTTTATAACTTTTGGATTAAAAACGTATTTTCTTAAAGCCTTTTGTTCCTTCTTACTGAAGTATGTGTCTCTAATTTTAGGAATTTCTTTCTTACTATAAGTGTTATATTGCGTAGCGCTTAGGCCACCTAGCATATAATTTGCTACAACAATATTTGTATTTACAATTTTTGGATTCGTAAACATTGTCCTTAATAACCAATCGTAGTCTGCTTTAATTTTATAATCTAGATTAAAAGCATTGTTTTCAAACAATGTACGTTTGCAAAAAAGGGCCTGATGACAAACCATTTTATCAAACAGATTTATTTTATTTAATTTTTGTTTTAATCTAATCTTTGAGATACCAGTCTCTTCAGATATATCGTTTATATTTCCAAAAATAATTTTAGGCTCATTTTTTATAATCTCTTCATTAATATCTTGTAAGACATTATCAGAATAAAATGTATCACCTGAGTTAAGAAAATAGATAAATTCACCTTTACATTTCTGAAGCCCTTTATTCATTGCATCATAAACACCTTTATCAGGTTCACTAACCCAATAATCAATAAGATCGTTATTATCTTTAATTACACCTATACTTCCATCTTTACTACCTCCATCTATGACGATGAATTCAAAATTTTTATAACCTTGATTTGCTAAACTAATAATAGAATTCTTCAAACCTATTTCATCGTTATAATTTATAGTGACAATCGAAAATCTTAACATTTAATCTTTTTATTTTTATAATTACATCAATCCAAACTTAGATAAAAATTAAAATAATTAATTTTTATTCACCTGATTGTAAACCCTGAACATTTCATATATAGTAGGATGCACCTTATATAAATTTCCTAACTTTATTTGGCCTAAGATTTTAGAAAATTCATCTTTTTTCAGAACCCCTCTTAAGGATTGATATATCCCAACAAGAACCGAATAATAAGAACTCTTAGATTCTTTAATCTTTACATTTTCGATAAAAACATTATAAAGTCTAAGAGTTTTACTTGCATCAAAATGTCCTTGATACAATTTATCTACATAATCGTCTGTTAACCTTTTTTGAATGATAAAATGTTTAAATTTTAATTCTTCTAAATACCACAGTTTATAGCCCATTAATATTACCCATTTAGAAAGCTCACTATCGTCTCCAGAACTAATTTTACTTCCCGACCTACCAACTAACAGGGAATTAAAACCTGCCTTATATAACTCTAGAATAATAGATTTTCTAATTACAACACCAGCCCCCCATAAACCACCTCTTTTTGTTATATCTCCACTATTTTTCTGTTGCTGTCCGACTGCATAACCAGAGGCCTTTTCTTTCCACCAGGCTGGTTCATCTCCTTCTAAAACCCCAAATGACTGACCTCCTAATGCGCCTACTTCTGGATTGTCTCTCATAAATTTGTAAGAAATCGAAAGGTAATTTTCATCTAACCAATTATCATCATCACAATAAATTAAAATATCTGCTGAAGAATTTAAAACACCTGTTTTTCTAGCATAAGCTAAACCAGGTTCCGATTCTTTAACTATTTTTAAATTAATGACCGTATTATATCTATCCCAAATTTTCCTTGCAGTTTCACTAGTGTTATCTTTAGAATTATTATCCACTAGAATTACCTCATAATTGAAATCATTAATTCCTTTTTGATTTGCGACATGAAAAAGCGTCTCCTTGAGTAAACTTTCACTATTATAGCAACATATAATTACTGAAATATCCATTAAAATTGATAATTAAAAATTTCTAAATCTTCCTTATATACATCTTCTAAAATTTCTCGCGTTGAATTAGTAATTAATTTTTTATAATCTAATTTATTTTCTGAAGACGCATTTATTCTTTTTACTATACTAGAATTTTTTAATCCAGTAATTTGAGAAATATTTCTCATATTAAACTCCAAATCTTCAAGCCTACCTAGGTATTTAACATTTATCTTATCATTCTCATCTTTTAACCAAAAATTTTGTGGATTCCATTGTATGTGCGGAGGATTATGAATTAATTTTCCTTCTTTCAATAAAATAGCAGCTTCCTCAATACTTTTTGTTTTTAAAAGTTCATAGTCCATGTGATTCCCATATATTGCTTTATCGGGACTAATATTATTATGATAATAACTAACTTCCATTCTAGCATAATTATATAAAGAAATAAACCTACTAAAAGGATTTCTTACAAAAGCTAAGGAAAACATTGAATCATATTTTTCTTGTCCTAATATTTTTATATATTCCTTTGCAGTCCTATGTTTAGAGTCTTTTAATCCTAAACTATTATATATTGAAGTCCCTGCATTCTTAGGTATATGAATAAAAATTAAATTTTTATCTATAGAAATATTTGGGATATTTGGAATATTTAAATTCTGTTCCTTATTAAATATTGATTTAATAGACTTCATAAATTACTTCATTTTTTAATATAATTTTGCTAATTCCATAATACTTATTGCAAATTATTACATCTAATTCACATAATAACACTTGTATTTATTAGAGTATTTTCTTTACACTTGTATTTAAATACTTAGCATACTAGTTTAATTCCTAAAATAGTTTCTAATTTTTATAGGTGAACTAAATTTCAAAATAATGTTCTACAAAAACTCCATCTTTTTTAATAGGAACAAAACCTGTATTAAAAAAGTTTCCTTTGTCTACAAATAATTTCATAGCCCCTTCTATATCATCTTCTGTACCATCTTCGGAATATGCTGAAAGTTGTATAAAATATTCTCCTTCAGGTAACGGCAATTTTGGTATTATAAAGTTAAATTCACCTCCTTCACTAATATTTAACCTATTAGCACAGTATGCATTGTTACATAAAAATAAATCTTGTCCATCTATATTAGAAAACACAACTCTAAAAGCAACACTTCTCAATGGTTTTTTCAGTGTAAACGATATTTTTAGTTTTATTGTACCTCCACTTATAGCGTGTTCTATAACTTCATCATTATTATTCAGAAGTTCAATATTAGTATGACGAAGATTTTTCCCATTCTCTCTGTCATTTCTTTCATTAAGGTTAGTAAAAACTTTTTTCCTACTATCAGTTAAATAATAATTAATACCTTCTTCTGTATTCCCCCAAAATGCAAATTTACCATCCTTTAAAACTAATACTTTCGTACATAAATTTTGTATGGAAGCCATATTGTGACTTACAAAGAGTACTGTTCTTCCTCCCTGTGAAGAAACATTCTTCATTTTACCAATTGCTTTTTTCTGAAACTCGGCATCTCCAACAGCTAAAACTTCATCTACTATCAAAATCTCCGGTTCTAAATGAGCAGCAACAGCAAAAGCCAGCCTCACATACATCCCTGAGGAATACCGTTTTACGGGCGTATCTATATACCTCTGACAACCTGCAAAATCTACAATCTCATCAAATTTAGAGCGAATTTCCTGTTTTGACATACCCATAATAGCTCCATTTAAAAACACATTTTCACGACCTGTCAATTCTGGGTGAAAACCAGTTCCTACTTCTAATAATGAAGCTATACGTCCTTTAGCTTTAATACTTCCTGTGGTTGGGGCAGTAACACGACTTAACAATTTTAATAAAGTAGACTTTCCTGCTCCATTTTTACCAATGATACCTAAAACTTCACCTGGCTTCACTTCAAAGTTTATGTCTTTCATTGCCCAAACATAATCTGAACTCCCCTTACTTGTTCTGTCATTAGACTCCCCTATCTTTAAATATGGATCTTCTTTACCTCTAACGGTATGCCACCAACGGTTAACGTCGTGTGAGAATGTACCTGTTCCTACAGATCCTAAACGGTATTGTTTACTTAAATTTTCAACTTTTATTGCGGGTTTCATTTTTTTTATTTTAAATTTCAATCTAATTACACCGTATCCATAAAGCTTTTTTCAACTTTATTAAACGTAATCATTCCTAATACCAATACAATAATCATAACGATAAAACTATAAGCCAAACCTATCCAACTAAAATTCCCGACACCTAAGAAAGCATATCGAAAGGTTTCAATTATTGAACTCATTGGGTTTGCCATTATAACGAGTTTCATTTTACCTTCTATAGAACTTGCGGGATATATAACTGGTGTAGCGTACATTCCTAATTGTATAATAAAACCCAATAGAAATGTAAAATCACGATATTTAGTAGTCAAAGATGTTATAATCAGTCCTAATCCTAAGGCTATTCCTGCGGTCATTATAATTAATAGAGGTGTTAAGAGCATTAAAACATTTGGTTTTATTGGTGCGTCGGTAAAAATTAGAAAATATGCGAATACAACAATAAATAACATAAATTGCACACCAAATGTTAATAATTTAGATATAACAACACTAACAGGGGAGATAATACGTGGAAAATAAACTTTACCAAAAACTCCTTTATTAGTAGCAAATGTATTCGAGGTCGTAGATAGAGCTGCTGCAAAATAATTCCATAATACAATTCCCGACAAATAAAATACAGCTTGCGGCATACCATCTGTACTCATTTTAGCAATACCACCAAATACAACCATAAACATAATTGTGGTTAAAATTGGCTGTATGAAAAACCATAATGGCCCAAAAATTGTTTGCTTATAAACTGCTACAAAGTCACGACGTACAAACAAAGTTAATAAATCGCGATAGCGCCAAACTTCTTTTAAATTAAAATCTAATAATTTAGATTTAGGATAAATCTCAATATCCCAATCTTCTTTTTCTATTGTATTTTGCATTTTTAATTAATTATAATAAGTGTTATACCAATTTACAAAAGCTTCGACACCTTCTTTAACATTGGTTCTAGGCATATATTTATATTGATTTTGTAGAGCTTTAACATCTGCATAAGTTTGTTTTACATCTCCTGCCTGCATAGGAAGCATTTCTTTCTTTGCTTTCTTATTTAAAGCTTCTTCTATCGCGATAATATAATCTAGTAATTTAACAGGCTTACTATTGCCTATATTATACAATTTATATAATGAACTTCTATCTGAAGTCTCAGATAATGTAGCAATTACTCCTGATACAATATCATCTATGAATGTAAAATCTCTAGATAATTCCCCATTATTAAAAACTTTGATTGGTCTATCATTAATTATGGCATCTGTAAATAAGTGCATCGCCATATCTGGACGCCCCCAAGGGCCATAAACTGTGAAGAAGCGTAAACCTATAGTTTCAAAACCGTAAAGATGACTATATGTATGAGCCATTAATTCATTAGCTTTTTTTGTGGCAGCATATAAACTAATCGGGTGATCTACATTAGCTGTTTCTTTAAATGGCACTTCGTCACTATTCCCATAAACACTTGAACTACTAGCGTACACTAGTCGCTTAATTTTATTTTGTCGACAACACTCTAAAATGTTTAAAAAACCTATTAAGTTACTATCAGCATAAGCATTTGGATTTTCTAAAGAGTAACGGACTCCTGCTTGCGCAGCTAAATTACAAACTATATCAATTGAATTAGACTCAAACAAACTTGGTAATGCTTCTCGATCTTCTAAATTCATTTTAATGAATTGCATACGCTCTCCAAAACTATTACTTAATGTAAGGTTCAATTCCTTTTCAGCTTGATTTCTCTGAATACCTAGTTCAGCTAACCGTGCATATTTTAGATCCACATCATAATAATCATTGATGTTATCAAGACCAATTACGCTATGCCCAAGCTCTAAAAGTTGCTTAGATACATGAAATCCTATGAAGCCTGCTGCTCCAGTTACTAAAATGGTTTTTGATTCCATAATTATTGTCCGATTACATAAACTTGAAAACCTATTTGTTCTAAAGCAGGTTTGTCTAGTACACTACGACCATCAAAAACAAAAGCAGGTTTTTGCATGTTATCATATATTTTTTGCCAATCGTACCCTTTAAATTCATCCCATTCTGTTAATACAGCTATAGCATGAGCATCATTTAATGCTTCATAAGGATTTTTAACTACCGTTAAGCCTTTTTCGTTAGACGATGAATCTCTTGTTTGCAAATAGTCTAAATCACCATACATTTGTTCCGCAGTAACTTTAGGATCATAAGCAACAATATTAGCTTGCTCGTCTAGTAAAATATCAGCGACATAAATAGCAGCAGACTCTCTAGTATCATTTGTGTCTTTTTTGAATGCCCAACCTAAGAATGCAATTTTCTTTCCTGATACGGTATTATATAACGTTTTCACCATATTTTTAGCAAAACGATGCTTTTGGTGATCATTCATTATAATGACTTGTTCCCAATAATCGGCAACGGCATCTAAGCCATAAGACTTAGCAATATATACCAAGTTTAAAATATCCTTTTGAAAACAAGAGCCTCCAAAACCAACTGAGGCTTTTAAGAATTTAGGACCGATACGACTATCTTTTCCAATGGCATTTGCAACTTCATTAACATCTGCTCCTGTAACTTCACATAATTCAGATAACGAATTTATTGAAGACACACGTTGTGCTAAAAATGCATTAGCTGTTAATTTTGATAATTCAGATGACCAAAGGTTCGTAGTAATTATATTTTCTCTTGCCACCCAACTTCCATAAACGTTGACTAAAGCATCTATAGCTTCTAAACCTTCTGGTGTTTGTTCTCCTCCAATAAGCACTCGATCTGGCGCCATCAAATCTTCAACAGCAGTTCCTTCGGCTAAAAATTCTGGATTTGATAAAATTTGAAAATTAACATCGTTACCTGTGTTGTCTAAAATATTCTTAATTGCTTGAGCTGTACGAACCGGTAATGTAGATTTTTCAACTATAATTTTATCATTTGTAGATACCCTAGCAATTTGACGTGCACATAATTCAATATATTTTAAATCTGCTGCCATTCCTTTTCCAACACCATAAGTTTTGGTTGGAGTATTAACAGAAATAAATATCATTTCGGCTTCATCGATAGCTTTATCTACCTCAGTTGAGAAGAACAAGTTTCTTCCACGAGCTTCTCCAACAACTTTATCTAGACCAGGTTCATAAATAGGTAAATTATCTAAATTACTATCATTCCACGCAGCTATACGTTTTTCATTTAAATCAACTACAGTAACTTTAATTCCTGGGTTTTTTTGAGCGATTACCGCCATTGTAGGGCCTCCAACATACCCCGCACCGATACAACAAATGTTTTTAATTTTCATTCTAATTTATTTAGATAATTTAACTTGTTTAAGAGAAGCATGATGTTCTAAAAACCAAGCATAAGTTTTTTTAATTCCTTGTAATAATTCTATTTCATATTTCCAACCTGCACCTTTTAGCTTAGAAACATCCATTAACTTTCTAGGTGTACCGTCAGGTTTTTCTGAATCCCAAATAATATCGCCTTGATGTCCGATAACATTTTGAATTGTTTCTGCTAATTCTTTTATTGTAACATCTGTACCTGTACCGACATTATATAAATGTTCTGGAAGCTTGTTGTTTACAGCAAATACTACAGCTTGAGCCATATCATCTACATATAAAAATTCACGCATTGGCGTTCCACTTCCCCATAAGGTAACGGGTGTGTTTCCATTCTCTTTCGCCTCGTGAAACTTACGAAGCATAGCTGGTAAAACATGTGAAGTATTTAAATCAAAATTATCGAAAGAGCCATATAAATTTGTTGGCATTAAGCTTACAAAATCTTTATTATATTGCTTTCTAATAGCTTCACAAGCTTTAACACCTGTAATCTTAGCAATGGCATACCATTCGTTTGTAGGCTCCAAACTGTCTGTTAACAAACAGTCCTCTTTTAATGGTTGTGGCGCTAATTTTGGATAAATACATGAACTTCCTAAAAAGATAAACTTCTCTACATTTTGTTTATGAGCCGTATCAATTAAATTATTTTGAATTTGTAAATTCTCCATTAAAAATTGATAAGGAAACTCGCTATTTGCTAAAATTCCTCCAACACGTGCTGCAGCATCTATAATAACATTTGGATGTTCTGAAGCTATAAATTCTGAAACAGCATCTTGGTTACGTAAATCTAATTCTGAACTCGTCTTTCCTATTAAATTTGTATAACCATCTGCTTCTAAAGCTCGCCATACAGCTGAACCCACCATACCACGATGGCCTGCAATGTATATTTTGGATTGTTTATGTATACTATTCATTTTACAGTTTTAAGCCTATTCGAAATAATTTAAAGTATCATATCCGTTCTCTTTCAAAAACTGATCTTTTTGCATCAACTTGATATCACTTTGCATCATATCTTTTACTAAATCTTGTAAATCGTATTTCGGAATCCAACCTAATTTATTGTTTGCTTTTGAAGCATCTCCGATAAGCAATTCAACTTCAGTTGGTCTAAAATATTTAGGATCTACAGCCAACACTTCTTTTCCTTTTTCTAATTGAAAATCTGGATTTTCGCACGCAAGAACATAGGCTTTTTCTTCAACGCCTTCGCCTTTAAACTCTAAAGTAATTCCTAATTCAGCAAATGCCATTCTTACAAATTCTCTAACACGAGTTGTTTTTCCAGTAGCAATAACCCAATCTTCGGCTTCTTCAGCTTGAAGAATCATCCACATCATACGAACATAATCTTTCGCATGTCCCCAGTCACGTTCTGCATCCAAATTTCCTAAGAAAAATTTATCTTGAAGTCCTAAAGCAATTCTGGAAACGGCTCTTGTAATTTTACGTGTTACAAACGTTTCCCCACGAATTGGTGATTCATGATTGAATAAAATTCCGTTACAAGCATACATATTATAAGCTTCACGGTAATTTACGGTAATCCAATATGCATACATTTTTGCAACCGCATACGGACTACGCGGATAAAAAGGCGTAGTTTCCGATTGTGGTACTTCTTGTACTTTACCATACAATTCTGAAGTAGATGCTTGATAAATTCTTGTTTTCTTTTCTATACCTAATAAACGCACAGCATCTAATATACGTAACGTCCCTAATCCATCTGCATTTCCAGTATACTCAGGAATTTCGAAAGACACATGTACGTGGCTCATCGCTGCAAGATTGTAAATTTCGTCTGGTTGAATTTCTTTTATTAAACGAATTAAATTTGTACTATCGGTCATATCGCCATAGTGCAAAAAGAAATTACGGTTATCGATATGTGGATCTTGATATAAATGATCGATTCGATCTGTATTAAAAAGTGAAGATCGACGTTTTAAACCGTGAACTTCATATCCTTTTTTTAATAAAAATTCACTCAAATAGGCACCATCTTGGCCCGTTACACCTGTAATTAAAGCTACTTTATTGCTCATTATGTTTTTACTTTATTTTTTTCTATAAATTCTTCCAATACCAAGCTACTGCCTCTTCAATACCTTTCTCGATAGTATGCGTTGGTTGGTATTCTAATTTTGTCTTTGCTTTTTCAATACTAGCTAATGAATGTGGAATATCTCCTAAACGATTTGGTCCATGTTTGATATTTACTTTTGCTATTTCAACATCAAACTTAGACAAGTATTTTTTTAAATAATTTGTTAATTCTAATAATGTAGTACGATCTCCTACAGCTGTATTATACACCTCGTTCAGAGCTTCTTCATTAGTAGTTGTAATGGCTAGCAGATTCATTTGCAATACATTATCTATGTAAGTAAAATCGCGTGAATAAGAACCATCGCCATTAATTAATGGACTCTCATGTTTCATAAACTGTTTTACAAATAAAGGAATAACTGCCGCGTAAGCTCCGTTAGGGTCTTGACGACGACCAAATACATTGAAATAACGTAAACCAACAGTATTCAACCCATAAGTTGAGTTAAAAATATCTGCATATAATTCGTTAACATACTTAGTGATTGCATATGGAGACAATGGTTTCCCTATTATATGTTCTACTTTTGGTAATCCTTCAGAATCTCCATAAGTGGAACTACTCGCTGCATATACAAAACGTTTCACTTTTGCATCGCGTGAAGCTACTAACATATTTAGAAAGCCATTTACATTAACTTCGTTTGAAGTAATTGGATCTACAATTGACCTTGGTACCGACCCTAAAGCTGCCTGATGCAACACAAAGTCTACACCTTGACAAGCCTTATGACAAATCTCTAAATCACGAATATCGCCTTCTATTAACGTAAACTGATTATTTGCCAAATAAGATTCAATATTATGTTTATGTCCGGTTGAAAAATTATCTAAACAAATTACATTTGCTTTGTTTTCTAATAAAACCTCTACTAAATTTGAACCTATAAAGCCTGCTCCACCTGTTACTAAAACCGTTTTATTTTGTAAACTAGGTTTATTCAATTCTGCTATCATAATTATTTTTTTCAAGATTCCAATTACAAACGTTTATTAACTATCTCATTAGGGAGGATGCCTTTTACGTCATAAACAATTGCGTTAGTAGCTTTAAGTTTAGCTATATCTAACTTTAAAAATTCCTTATGGGAAACAGCTAGAATAATGCTATCATATGTATTTCCTTCAATATTAGTAACTAAATCTATACCAAATTCATGTTTAACTTCTGCAACATTAGCCCAAGGATCATAAACATCTACATCCATATGATATCCTTTTAAACTATGATAAATATCAATAGCTCTTGTATTTCTAATATCTGGACAATTTTCTTTAAAAGTAATCCCTAATAACAATGCTTTAGACCCTTTAATACATTGTCCCTGCCCAATCATTTCCTTTACTATTTCCTGAGATACATATTCTCCCATACTGTCATTTAAACGACGACCTGCTAAAATAATTTCCGGATGATATCCTGCTTCTTGTGCCTTTTGCGCTAGATAATATGGATCAACACCTATACAGTGTCCTCCTACAAGTCCTGGTTTAAATGGTAAGAAATTCCATTTTGTACCTGCAGCTTCTAAAACGTCATGAGTATTAATATCTAATAAATTGAATATTTTTGCCAACTCATTTACAAATGCAATATTAATATCACGTTGACTATTTTCAATAACTTTTGCTGCTTCTGCAACTTTTATAGAAGTTGCTTTAAATGTACCTGCTGTAATTACCGAGTTGTATAATTGATCTACTACTTCTGCAATTTCAGGAGTTGAACCCGAAGTTACTTTTAATATTTTAGCAACAGTATGCTCTTTATCCCCTGGATTAATACGTTCTGGTGAATACCCTGCAAAGAAATCTTCATTGAATTTTAAACCACTTTGAGCTTCTAACACAGGAACACATTCATCCTCTGTAACACCTGGATATACTGTAGATTCGTAAATTACAATATCACCTCTCTTTAAAACCTTACCAACAACTTCAGACGCCTTTATTAAAGGTGTTAATACGGGACGATTATTTTTATCTGTTGGAGTTGGAACCGTTACGATAAATATGTTTGCCGACTTTAAATGTGAGACATCGGTAGTTGGCAATAAACCTATAGCATTAGATTTTAATCCACTTTCATCTTGAAGCACCTTTTTTAAATTTTCAGAACTCACTTCTAAAGTGTGGTCTTCTCCTTTATTAAGTTCTGCAACACGATTGGTATTAATATCAAAACCAATAGTATTATACTTTTTAGCAAATTCTACAGCTAGAGGCAATCCTACATAGCCTAAACCAATGATTGCAATGGTATTGTTAGTCATATTTTTTACAAGATTTAAACATAAATTTTTTCTAAAAATAATTCAAAATTTATCAACATTTAATATCTCACCACAGCTATACTGCAGCGCCCCTAAATAAAAGTTATTTCAATTATTTCATATATTTTATTGAATTTGTAATTAAACTACAAAATCTCTCTTTTTTTTAAGCACCATATTATTTGTAGCCTATGATATTTTCAATTCATTTTAAAACATCAACTTAATCACCTTTTATAACAATGTTTTATCTGTTTCAAAGTAAAAATCGAACACCTTACGCTATAAAAAAAACTTTGTTTCACTCCTGATTCAAAAGTCTCTCCAAAACCATAAACGGCAACAAAGGTACAAATACTTTTTTCTTTCTATCATTCTAAAATCCAAATCTATATTTTAACTAGATAACAAGTTTTAACCTACATCTATTTGATTTTCTTGAACTTTTTTTTGTTTCCACACCTTGACATAACACCATGTATTCTTTACTGCTCTATAAGTTCATCATAAATAACGAAACCATCTTTACGCTGATAACTATCTGTAAAAGTAAAATTAACCTTCCTTTTTATTTCAGATTCAATTTTACCTGCCATTTGATTAATATACACAGTATTTAATTCTTTTCCTTCTACCACAACATCAATAAGACCTGAATCTAACCCTTCTGCATAATCACCTATAACAATTACACGAGACACATGTCCCATACGAGATAATACTGTTTGAACAATAGTATCTAACCCCACGTATTTACGAACCATATTTTGTAATGGTTGATAAAGCGGATGATTTGTATTTGCTTTGTAAGTAACTTTATTTTGCTCTTTCTCTTTCCCGAGATAGCCTGCCGAAGATAATTGATTTAATTCTTTTCTTACAGAATTTGTAGATTCATTAAACTCCAATGCTAAACCACGTAAATAACCACTGTTATTTGAGTTGAGAAACAACTTAACTAGAATGCGAATTCTTGTTTTTGAGGTTATTAGTGATTCTAACATAAGGCTTTTAAAACGAGTAACAAAACTACTCCTTTTTATTAATATCAAAAACAATTTCAATAAAGATTTTAACGAAAACGTTGTAAACCATAATAATTAACAATGTGTTCATATTAAAACAATTATACAGAATTACAGTATATGTTTAATAGGTGATTTGAGTAGACTTTTAAAACACATCTTGAATTACACGTTTCAATATCCTTTAAAATCGAAATTCAACATTTGTCTAGTTTTAGCATAAATTTGAGGAAACTGTAAACGAAATTCTTTCGGATCCCCTATAAAATGCTCCATTATTACAGCCAAAAATTCAAATTGATTTACAAATGCATATTCTCTAAAAAAACGAGAATCTAACAATCGCTGTCTTAACAATTCATCTTTACTTAACAGCGCGGTTAACTCTTCAAAACTATCTGTAAAAATACTAGAACTCACATCTCCTTCTTTCAAACTATTTAAATGTATAGCATGAGTGAATTCATGTATACCTAAACTCTTATTGTGCTTCGAAGCATTAAAACCTTTATTAAAATCTGCCCAAGATACAACCAAAGCTTTCATTCTAGGGTTCATTTCACCTTTATGATAGGCCTTGTTGGTTGTAGAATAAAATTTATCCGGATATATAAAAATATTATCTATTAAACCTATAAAAAAGTCACGAAAACCAAAAGTCAGAATAACAGCATGTGCAGAAATCAGTAATTTCATTTCATTAGTCACTTCTAAACCTCCTCTTCCTATAAATTGTTTGTCTTTAATAAAAGCAATAACGCGATGATTAAAATGTAAGCGCTGATTAGTGTTTAAACTCCGATAAAAGTCGAATTTCTCATATAACAGATTCACGTCTCTTTGCTCCATTTTGTTTAACGACATGTAAAAATGTACAAACATTGGTTTCTTAAACCGAATTACATACACCATTTCTATCATTAAAAAAGAATAATACACAATAATAAAAAAAAGAAAAGAGAAGAATACACCCAAAATAATAGAATTAGGTATATTTATTTGCTGAATAAAAGCGGGAGAGATATTCATGTTTTTTTTAGTATAAATTAATAGACGCATAATAATTTAAGTATAAAAAACTGACTATCTGAGCATTCAACTCATTATTAGACAACATCCATCATTAAATCGGCAAATAACCTCATGATAAAATAATAATTTTCATCCTTAAACCCTTAAATTCAATAATTTTAGCAAAAACAAACAAAGTTTAATACTATTGTAAAACACAGTGTATATTTTTAATTATATTTGCGCTTCAAAAACTATCTTTTAAATTTAGTTTAAAACACTTACTTTATGTGAGTTGCTATGAATCAAAAAAAAAGTAATACTATGAAGAAAATTTACTATTTATTATTAGTCTTTTTATTAACTATAACACATTCGTCCTTTGGGCAGGAAATTACTGTTGCCACTCAAAGTTTTGAAGGTGTTGGAAATTGGGATTTAAATGAGATTCCAGACACAGGAACAACTCAAAACAATGTAATTTGGGGAAAAGTTTCAAGTCTAAGTACTTTAGTGCCGTCTGCAGGCAATCAATTTTGGGGGCTTAAAAATCCACTTACTAATCCTAATAATTCAGTTTACACCCTTGCATATGAATCTTTAGCAATTGACGAATATGAGGATGTGAAAATTTCTTTTGATTACATGTACGAAAGTACTTCTAGTATATTTCCTTCAACTTACGCTACTTTAAATATTGACGATACTGTTTATTATATAGTTTTACAATTTTCAGGTAATACTGGTTCAAATTCTATTACTATAGATTTAAATGATTATCCTGCTCACCCAAATCCAACTAATGTTTCCTTATCTATTGTTGTAAATTATAATATAGGACCACCTCCATTCGGAAACGCTAGTAATTTATATACAAATGTTAATCTAGGTTTTGATAATTTCAAAGTTAAAGGTAGCATTACTGGATTCACAGGATTCATCTATGACAACGGATGGATGAATGGCACTCCAGAAGACTCTAATGCCTCACAAGCTAAAGATGCTATTATTGTAGCTGGAAATTATGAATTCACTGGAATTACTAGAGTTAAAAGTTTGACTATTTCAGGGACGGGAAGTGCTACGGTTGCAGAAAACGCAACATTATATATAGCTAATGATTTACTAGTCGATGATAACTTAATAGTAAACTCTACAAGTAATTCTTATGGAAGTCTATATGTTAACGGTTCTTCAACAGGTAGTATGACTTATAATTTATGGGTTAAAGAATATGATACTAATGACCTAGTCACTGCTCCAGTTTATGGAGAAGATTTCGGTACATTTGCTTCAAGAAACGAAACTAAATTAGCAACGAGTGGATCAAATTCACGAGTAAAAGAATTTGGTCCTTTCATTAAAAACCCAGGAGTTTATTTAAAATGGGATTCATTAAATGAGAAAGATGAAATATTAGAAACAGCAGAAGGATATAGAGCTGCTACGAAAACCACTAGCGACAATATATTATCTTTTAAGGGCCTAAATCACACTACTAATTATAATAAATCCGTTGAACATGCTCCTGCTGGAGCAGCTTCTCAATGGAATTTAATTGGTAACCCGTACACAACTTACCTAAATATCCCTGAATTTGTTAACTATAACAAATCAAAAATGGAGAATGGTAAAGGTGGGGTTTATGCGTATAATGGAACGAACTGGACTGTATATAATGAAAGTAGCACGACACATATGGCGCCAGGCCAAGGGTTCTATATCGCTACACAATTAACTAGTACCACGATGAATTTCATTAGAGGAATGAGAGAAGTTCAAGGAGGAGACGATTTTATAGCAGGAAGAACTACTGCGCCATCTCTTCTAACTTTAAATTTATCTACTTCGGCAGAAGAAAAACATAGTACCGAAATCTATTTTAACGACGAGACTACACTTGGATTAGACCAGGGATTTGACTCTAGTATCTTTGGTAATAATGCTTCTGGATTTACAATGTTTACACAATTAGTAGAATCAAATCCTAGTTATAAATTAGCAATTCAAACTATGCCAAATACGGCCTTAGACAACGAAGGGACTGCTATACCTTTAGGTATTATAGCTCCAAAAGGACAGCAAATTACTATTGATATTAAAGAAAATACTTTAAATAGCACGGCAACTATTATACTTGAAGATACTAAAACAAACACTTGGACGACATTAACAGATAAGGCATATGTTTTTACTGCAGAAGAAAGCTTAAATGGTTTAGGGCGTTTTATATTACATGTTTCTGATGCTAATAGATTAAGTATAGTAGAAAAAAACACATTAGAATCTTTACAATTTTTCACAGGAAATAAGAGTATTAAAATAAAAGGTAATCTAGAAAAGAACACAAAAATAATCGTATACGATATTCAAGGTAGACAAATAAACAATTCTGTTTTATCCAATTCGGTAAACGAATACACTATTAACGCTAACAATTACAGTAGCGGGATATATATTGTGAAAGTTGAAAATCAAGTTGGAAACCGAACTACCAAACGTGTTATTTTAAAATAACATTTTGAATACAAAAAACTTAATTTATATTTGCACTATGAAAAAGGAAAATAAAAATACAGAAATAACTCGTAAAGAAGCCTTAAAAAAAATGGGGAAATACGCTGCGTTCACCGCTGTTGGGACATTTGCAGTACTAAGTCCTTTACGTGCTAACGATAGAAGTACCCCAATTAATCCTGGAGGTGATGGTCAAGCGGGTGGCAATGAAGACACCGGTGTAAATATTAACCCTTCAGCTACTCAGCAAAATTCTTTCGAAGAAACACAAGTGGGCAATACTTCAGTAAAAAGTAACTTCTAATTGCAAGTTAAATTTGCTTATAAATACTTTAAATCTGTTAGTGACTATGTGATATTATGGTTCGAGAAATCGAATGAATACACGATAATCACTAACAGATTATTTTTTTGCATACGTATATTTCTGAACTAAAAAAATAAAAAAGAATGCGTCCTTATATATAAGCAAAAGCTAAATTTTTCTACTAAAGAATCTAAAGAGTTACTTGACGATATAGAACTTTTTTTAAGAGACAGAAGTATTCCTTTGAAAACCGAATTAAAGAGTAAACTAAAAATTGACACCAATTACAGAAACATATCAAAGTCATACAAGACAAGTGACCATAAATTTACAATATATTTTCAAACAGATACTTTATTAGAATACATACATCCTCAGATAGCTCATTTAGAATCCAAATTCGAAACTAAAGCAGACTATTGGTTTGATTTCTACGAAGAAAATAACCAAATTGTTTTTTTTAAGAACAATAATTTTATAAAAAATTATTCCCACACTGGATTTCATAAATTACAAGGGCAATTTAACACAGAATTTATTTGTTCTCTATATTCAAAAAAAGAACATGATTGGTTAGGTATTTTTCACGCTTCAACCATATCTAACAAAAAAGAATCTATCATGCTTATTGGTAAGTCAGGAAGTGGAAAAAGCACTTTAACAACAATTCTGACTAACAGTGGATATAATTTAATAGCAGATGATAACACACCTATTCTTAGAAACAATTTAAACACTTATTATCTACCTGCTGGAATATCTGTCAAACCAGGCGCTTTTTCAAAAATTAAACGTATTGTACATAACTTTGACAATCTTCCTCAAAACTATCTAAAAAATCACAAAGGAGGGATTAAATACGTGCCTAGTTTAGAACCGGAAGTAAAACATGTCCCATGTAATACAATTGTATTAGTAAATTACCAACCTAAAAGCAAAGCTCTATTAGAACCAATTGATATTAAAACAGCTTTAGAGATATTAATTCCAGATTCTTGGATTTCTCCTAAACCAGAAAATGCAAAAGCCTTCTTGGACTGGATTAGTACTGTTACTTTTTACAAACTTACATATAGCAATAATCAAGATGTTATTAATATCTTTTCAACTATCTTTGACAACGACTAAATAATCGTTTATGAATCCTCTTGGAACTCCATTATCTGATATCGCTCACATATTGAGTTTTAATTCTGAAGACACTATTTCTTTAGAACAAGATATTAGTAATGAAAATTTAGATTGGGAAGCCATTGTAAAATTAGGTAGTAAACACCTTATTATACCAACGATTTACAGTCGACTTAAATCTAAAAAACTATTAAAGCTTTTACCTGAAGATCTTCAAGAGTATTTAAAATACATTTATAGTCTTAATAAAGAACGAAACGAATCTCTATTGAACGAAGTAAAACATATTAATTCTTGGTTTATAAAACAGAATATTGAACATGTCTTTTTAAAAGGTGCGGCCATGATTGCTTCAAATTATTACGAAGATAGTGGAGAACGCATGCTTGGAGATATCGACCTTTTAGTACCTAAAGAACAAAGTGAAAAAGCATTTCAAATTTTAGTTGATAAAGGTTATACCTATGCTAAAGAACCGACTATAAACCCTAAATACTTCGAGGACAAGCATCTTTTAAGGTTAGCTTCTAAAGATTATATTGGTGCAGTAGAAGTCCATTTTAAAGTATTAGATAAAGACCAAGAAGATTTACACCCAAAAGATGTATTAAAAGATAAAACGTTTATAAATATTACTGGGATACCTATTCCCCACCCTAAGCATTTACTAATTCATAACATCTTAAACTTTCAGATTAATGATTCTGGATCGTATTACAATTATATCGGACTAAAAAACTGTTACGACTCTATTGTTTTACTTCCACATTTAAACCCTAAGGAGAGAAATGAATTGTTTAATAATCCTCATATATTAAATAATTTAAACTTAGGAAGTTTATATTTTAAAGATATTCCTGAACCTCCACATTCCATTAGGGCAGCTTATTATCGAAGTATTTATAGTTTAAAAAACAGATATAAAGCATTTAATTCTATTCATTACAAAACGTTAGCTTACCTAGATTTTTCAAAACTACTATTACACCGCTCCTGGTTTTTTATAATAAACAAAAATTACAGAGCCGATGTCCTAAATGATAGAGAACGCATTAAAGAATTTATTAAATCGAAGTTGTAAATTTTAGATTTAAGCACATTAAGAAGCCTTTTAATAACTTGATGAAAAGAACAGTAAGAAGGTAATAAAATCTAAATTTAAGCTATACTAGCCTGAATATTTTTAATCTGAATACATTTTATCTATAAGCTCTTTATGCTTCTTCTGAATTACTTTTCGTTTCAGTTTTAAAGTTGCAGTTATTTCTCCAGACTCAATACTAAACTCTTTTGGTAGTAATGTGAATTTTTTAATTTTTTCGAATTTAGAGAACTCTTTCTGAAGCTCCTCAAATCGCTTTTCAAAAAGGGTTATAATCTGACTATTTGTAATTAAATCTTCAACATCTTTAAAGTTAATTTTATGCTCAAGAGCATATTTTTTTAAATTATCGAAGCTTGGTACCGCCAAAGCTGTTACATATTTTTGCTGATCCCCAATTACTGCTATTTGTTCTATAAAAGAATCGGTAATTAGTGCGTTTTCTAACTTTTGAGGTGCGATATATTTTCCTCCAGAAGTTTTCATTAAATCCTTAATTCTGTCAGTAATAATCAAGTTACCACTGTTATCTATTTTACCTGCATCTCCCGTTTTAAACCAACCACTTTCAAAGACTTCAGCAGTAGCTTCCGGTTTTTTATAATAGCCCTTCATTACACCAGGACCTTTTACTAAAACCTCATTATTGTTTCCTATTTTTATTTGAGTGCCTTCTATAGGCTTTCCTGCAGAATTAAATTCAAAAAATGTATCTCCAAATAAACTTGCCGTTGCCGTTGTTTCGGTTAATCCATAACCACATTTTATATTAAGTCCAAACGAATGAAAAAACGAAACCATATCTGGCGCCAATGGAGCTCCTCCGCAAGGCATAAATTTTATACGTCCACCAAATACATCACGCAACTTACTTAACACCAACTTATCGGCTATATTGTATTTTAACTTCAAAGCTAGAGGCACGTTCTTTTCTAAGCGCTTATGCTTATTATAATAATTGTTACCTACTCCTAATGCCCAACTAGCCAGTTTCATTTTAGTAGGCGAAGCCTCTTTTCTTTTATCTTGAATTGCAGCAAAAATCTTTTCAAAAATTCGAGGTACTGTACACATTAAAGTAGGTTTTACTTCTGCAATAACATCTACAATTTTTTTAGGATCTTGATTAAAGTATACTTCAATTCCTTTTTTCAAGCAAAAGAATACCCAGCTTCTTTCGTAAATATGACTTAAGGGTAAAAAACTTAAAGAAACATCCTTGTCTGAAACTTCTAACTCATAATCATGAGCCATTAATGAACCTCCAAAATTTGTATAATCTAACATAACACCCTTTGGTTCTCCTGTAGTTCCTGAGGTATAAATTATACTTGCTAAATCTTCTAATTCACGCTCATAATCCCTTTTCTGAAGTTCTATTTCAATAGTTTCAGAAGCTTTGAATGCTACAAAATCTTCTAAATACACTGAATTGTCTGAAGGTTGTAGCTTGATGGTTTTGGTTAACGCAACTATTAATTTTAGATAATTAGAACTATCTAAAAGCTCATAAGCTTTATCATATTCATTCTGATCACCAACAAAAAGCAGACTAACTTCTGCATCGTTAATGACATATTCAACTTCTTTCTTAGAGTTCGTTGCATAAATTGGAATAGTTACAGCTCTAACACTCATAATTGCAAGATCTGCAATAATCCAATTAGGCATATTCTCTGAAAAAATAGCAACATTTTGCTGCGGTGTTATACCATAGTTAATAAGGGCTTTAGATAGTATTTCTATTCGAGATTCAAAATCTAACCAAGAAATACCTTCCCAAGTATTAAGTTCATTATTTTTAAAAAAAATTGCGTTTTTATTTCTAAAACGCTGACTATTTTCCTTTATCTCTTGTACTAAGTGTTTGTACTCCATTACCCCGTTATTGGTTCAATTTACTATAGGACTTTACCTATATTAAAGCCCTCAAAGTTACGAATAATTGCATTCTTATCACTCAAATTGAAGATTTTAGATTTCACACAATAATTTTATTATAGAATTTAATAAAGTGAATGGGTATATTATATATATAATAAAAATAAAGTGATTAAATTTGTATAGAATTAAAATTCACATCTTCAGATATTAAAAAATCACCAAATAAAAAAAGTGTAATTATCTAACATTTAAAATAATTACACTTTTAAACTGTGACCGCGAAGGGATTCGAACCCCCAACCCTCAGAGCCGAAATCTGATATTCTATCCAGTTGAACTACGCAGCCATTATTCCTATCTACATAGGAATTTAAAAATTATATTTTAACCTAAACTAGGTTCTTTTTTACTAACGTTGAGATGGTCTTACCGTCTGCTTTACCTGCTAATTGCTGGTTAACAACACCCATAACTTTTCCCATATCTTTCATACCTTCTGCACCTAAATTAGAGATTGCTTCTAATACAACTTTCTCAATATCTGCTTCACTTAGTTGCTCTGGTAAAAACTGACTAATAACTTCGGCTTGTGCTAATTCTGGTTCGGCTAAATCTGTTCGGTTTTGTTCTGTAAAAATAGCAGCACTATCCTTACGTTGTTTTACCAATTTAGATAGTATTTTAATCTCTTGCTCTTCTGTAATTTCTTCTTTAGAACCTGATTCTGTTTGTGCTAATAACAACTCCGATTTTACTGCTCTTAAAGCAGCTAAGGCTGTTTGATCTTTGGCTTTCATAGCAGCTTTCATAGCTGTCATGATATCTTGTTGTAAACCCATAATTTTAATTTACTGCGAAGATAAAAGAAAAACCCAAAAACATCATAGAGTTTCTGGGTTTAAATGGTAATTAATTGAACTAAAATCTGCTATTAATCTAGTCTACGTTATCGTGTAAAAATGAATTATTACTTCTTAATTGAATATCATTATTATCGTCTACGCTTAAACTTGTACCCGACATATTATTCTCTGAAGAGTGTTGTGTTTCATCTAAATTAACGCCTTGGCGTTTATATGCTGGAATTTTTTCTATTTCATCAATTTTAGATGTATTGAATTTATAATTAAAATCCTTCATCTTTCTTCTACGCTCTTCTGCACGCTCTTTAAGCATCTCAGATATTGGCGTATTCATTGGGTCTATAGGCTCTACTGGTTCTGGCTGTGTTACTCGAGTAGGCTCTGGAGTTGCTTCTTTCTTAACAAAACTAACGTCTTGATTAAAATTGCTTAAAGTATCGTCGTGAATAGGTTTCTTCTCTTGTTTAACCACAGCCTTACGCTCTTCCTCTTGCTCCTCATAATCGTCTAGTACGTATCTTACTTCACCTTTTTCGTTAGATTCTGTTACATTAATTAGCTCTACATACTCATTAACCGCAGTATTTTTAACCTTATCTGTATCTTCTAATGAATGCTTGATTACGGGCTTTTCTTCTACTTCTTCTTGCGATTCTAAAGTAGGCTTACTTTGCTGTAAAGGCATATCGAAAGTTAAGGTGATTTGCTTCTCATCTTCCTCAGGAATCTCTGTCTCAGCAACACCATTTTTAACTTCAGTAAATACAAAATCATTTACATCGACATCGAAATCTGATAAGTTTTCGAACGTGACTTCAATATCTTTTACCGCTTGAGTTGTTTCAACTAAATCTGCTGTATTAGACGGTTTTGGTGTTTCCTTTTTAACTGGAGCATCAAAATCTTGTAAGTCGTTAATATCTAATGTATGTTTTATAACTTCAGGTGCTTTAACTTCTGCTTTTAAATCTACACTTGGTGGGATTATAGCTGGTTCACGACTTATTTTAGACGCTTCTTCTTTATCTAGGTTTTGTTCTTCATTCAAAGAATGAATGACTTTTTTTGCCTCTGTATTTGAAATTTCATCTTGCTGATCTAAATTAAAACCAGTTGCAATTATAGTTACAGCAATAGATTCTTCTAACGAATCGTCTTCACCAACCCCCATAATAATATTGGCACCATGACCAGCTTCGCTTTGAATATGATCGTTGATTTCACCAATCTCATCGATAGTAATTTCTTGTTCACCAGAAACGATTAGCAACAACACGTTTTTAGCACCTTGAATTTTATTATCGTTTAATAAAGGAGAGTCTAAAGCTTTCATTATGGCATCTTTCGCTCTGTTTTGACCAGACGAAATTGAAGACCCCATAATTGCAGAACCACTATTACTTAAAACCGTTTTAGCATCACGTAAATCGATGTTTTGTGTGTAGTGATGTGTAATAACTTCGGCTATACCACGAGCAGCTGTGGCTAACACTTCGTCTGCTTTAGAGAATCCTGCTTTAAAACCAAGGTTTCCGTAAACTTCACGAAGTTTGTTATTATTTATCACAATTAAAGAATCGACTACATTACGTAATTTTTCAATTCCTTTTTGTGCTTGTTCATTACGCATTTTACCTTCGAACTGAAAAGGCATGGTAACAATACCGACAGTTAAGACATCTAGGTCTTTGGCCATTTTTGCGATGATTGGTGCAGCTCCAGTACCTGTACCACCACCCATACCAGCAGTAATAAATATCATTTTTGTGTTGGTATCCAGCATACGTTTTAAGTCGTCGTAACTTTCTACAGCAGATTGCTCACCTATTTCAGGGTTTGCACCGGCTCCTAATCCTTCGGTTAGGTCTAATCCTAACTGAATTTTATTTGGAACACCACTGTTTTGAAGCGCTTGTGCATCTGTATTACAGATTACAAAATCTACGCCTTTAATGCCTTGTTGGAACATGTGATTGATGGCATTACTACCACCACCACCAACACCAATAACTTTAATTACATTTGATTGGTTCTTTGGTAAGTCAAATGAGATACTTGCGAATTCTTTGTTGCTGCTCATAAATTCTTTTTTACTGGGTTTTAATCTTTACTTTTCTAATTCTTTATTTTTAACAATATCTGTTTTAAAATATTGCTTAACTTTTTTATTATTCCGCTTTGTCCAAAAAATCCTTGATGGTGTCGGTAAATTTGTCCAAAAAACTTCTGCGCTCCTTTTTTTCGGTTGGAACGGCTTTTAACTCTTCCTTTTCCTCTAGAATTTCGTCTGTAATTGTTTCTGGGCTTTGTACTTCCTCTTCTTCAATTTCTTCAATTCTAGCTTCTCGTTGTTTACGTTCTTGATGTTTTAATCCGTCTAAAACTAAACCTACACTGGTTGCATATAACGGACTTGTAATATCTTCATTACTATCGCCTGCTAAATGCTCGTTTGGATATCCTATTCTGGTATCCATTCCAGTAATATATTCTACCAATTGCTTTAAATGCTTTAATTGTGCACCACCACCAGTTAACACAATCCCTGCAATTAGTTTCTTTTTTTGTTCTTCGTGACCGTAATTTTTAATTTCTAAAAATACTTGCTCTACGATTTCTACCACACGTGCATGAATAATTTTCGATAAATTCTTCAGTGTAATTTCTTTTGGCTCTCGACCTCTTAATCCTGGAATAGAAACAATCTCGTTGTCTTTATTTTCTCCTGGCCAAGCAGATCCAAATTTTATCTTTAAAAGTTCGGCTTGTTTTTCAATAATTGAACAGCCTTCTTTTATATCTTCAGTAATTACATTTCCACCAAAAGGAATAACTGCGGTATGACGAATAATACCATCTTTAAACACAGCTAAATCTGTTGTACCACCTCCTATATCGATAAGTGCTACACCAGCTTCTTTTTCTTCCTGACTTAATACAGCATTAGCTGAAGCCAAGGGCTCTAGTGTTAAACGTTCTAATTCTAAATCGGAACTTTTAATACAACGCCCAATATTTCTAATTGATGATACTTGACCAACTACAACGTGAAAATTAGCTTCTAAACGTCCGCCATGCATCCCAATTGGTTCTTTTATTTCCGGCTGACCATCAATTTTATATTCTTGAGGTAACACATGAATAATTTCTTCTCCAGGAAGCATTACTAATTTATGAACCTGATTGATTAATTGATCAATATCAGATTCATCTATAACGGTTTCCGAATTTGGTCGCGTTATATAATCACTATGTTGTAAACTACGAATATGTTGCCCTGCAATTCCAACAGTTACACCTTCAATTTTATGTCCTGCAGAAGCTTCTGCCTCTTGCACGGCTTGTTGAATAGATTGAATGGTTTGCGTTATGTTACTAACAACACCACGATGCACACCCAAACTTTTGGAGCGTCCTATTCCTAAAATCTCTAATTTTCCGTAATCGTTTTTACGACCAATCATGGCCACAATTTTTGTGGTTCCAATATCTAATCCAACTGCTATATTATGTTCCATAGTTTAGTTTTTGGTGCACACCACTTGGTTATCGAATTGCAAATTAATTTTATCATAATCTTTAAGCGAATTCTCTTCTAGAGCTTTCTTATAAAATACTTTTAGATTATTAATCTTTTTATCTAATTGAGTTAAATCTCCTAAATACACATTAAAGCGGTGTTGTCTTAACTTCAATGAAATTTTTTGAGTTTCATCTTGATGAATTTCCACCACATGTTTCTTTAGAAACGTATCATTATAAACTTTCTGAGCGATTATAAAAACATTACTCAAATTATTTTTTTCAATATGTCCCACAACAAAAGGTACTCTTGCCGTATGATTAGTCGACAAGGGCATATAGCCACCTCTATCATCTAGATAATACGAGGTTGTATCTTGAATACGTGCTATCGGCAACTTTTGTTCGATATCGGCTGTTAACGAGCCGTTTACATCTACATAAACTTGTGCTGATTTAATTAATGGGTTCGAATTCAGGGCAAATTCTAGCGTATTCAAATCTAAAGTTTCTTTGGTCATTTCTGAAACCTCTTTCTCTTTTTGTATTAACAAGTTACTAACATTTTCTTGCGTAATATATAAATTATTATCGCCCATAAAATGAATTATTGGCTCAGATATTTTACGCTGAGAATTTCTTGCAGATGCAAAGGCAAACAAAAATAAAACAATCCCTGATAAAACTATAAGTTTTACATAACCCCAATGTATTTTACTCATCTTGTAATGCGGTTTTTATATGTTCAACTTCTACTCCAATATCACCTGCTCCCATTGTAACAATTACAGATGCATCACTCGCTTTAATTTTTGATATAAGATTTGATTTTGACACCAATTCCTTATTTTCAGTTTTAATTTTATCTAACAACCAGGCAGATGTTACGCCTTCAATTGGTAACTCTCGAGCCGGATAAATATCTAATAATAACACAGCATCAAACTGCGATAAACTTTTAGCAAATTCATCTATAAAATCACGTGTTCTACTAAACAAATGAGGCTGAAATACCGCTAACACACTTTTTCCTGGATACATCTCTGTAACCGCTTGATACACGGCATTTATTTCTTCCGGATGATGTGCATAATCGTCTATAAAAACCAAATCGTCTGACTTAATATGATAAGTAAAACGTCTTTTAACCCCTTTATATAATGCTAAAGCCTCGGCGAGCTGCGGGTGAGGGCACCCATATTCTACAGCCATCGCCAAGGCAATTAGAGCATTAGACAAATTATGTCTACCAGGCAGGTTAAATTGAATATCTTTAACAACAGCTGTTGGTGTTTTTACATTAAACACGTAACCTCCGTTTTCTATTTTAATATTTTGTGCAGTATAATCAGAGTCATCTTCTATACCGTATGTTATACCTTCAATTGGCAATCCGTTTTTAACAAACAACTTACCTCCTTTTTTTACACGCTTTGAAAACTCTATAAACGAATCCTTCAGCGCTTCTGCTTCTCCATAAATATCTAAATGATCTGCATCCATAGATGTTATACAAGCAATATCTGGAGATAACGTTAAAAACGAACGATCAAACTCGTCGGCTTCTACCACAGAAACTTCTGTGCCTTTAGATATATAATTAGAATTATAATTTTCACTTATACCACCTAAAAACCCAGTCATTGGCACTTGGCATTCGTATAACAAATGCGCCAAAATACTTGAGGTTGTTGTTTTACCATGCGTACCCGCTACAGCCAAACAAAACGTATTTTCTGTAACCAATCCTAAAATTTCAGAACGTTTTAACACACTGAAACTTTTATTGTTTTTAAAATACACCAATTCCATATTATCTTTCGGAATCGCCGGTGTATACACCACTAAAGTTGTATCGTAATTAAAAAATGAATTCGGAATATTTGCAACAGAATCACTAAAATGAATCTCAATACCTAACGCATCTAAAGCACGCGTAACATCGCTAGGGGTTTTATCATACCCAGCAACACGCTTGTTATTAGCTTTGAAATATCGTGCTAAAGCACTCATCCCAATTCCGCCAATACCAATAAAATAAACGTTATCTATAGTGTTTAAATTCATTTAGCTTTTTAATAATTTTTCTACTTCGTCTACGATATCTTTTGTCGCATTTACCAATGCTAATTTTTTTATATTTTCACTTAAAATGTTCTGTTTTTCTTTAGATTCAATTAACTGAGAAAACTTATTTTCAAAATCGACATCTAAATCGCTTTCCTGTATTAACAATGCTGCATTTTCTTTTACAATAGCCATCGCATTTTTAGTTTGATGATCTTCTGCAACATTTGGAGACGGAATAAAAATAACCGGCTTACCAACAATACATAATTCTGAAACCGAACTTGCTCCTGCTCTAGAAATAATTATATCTGCAGCAGCATATGCAAAATCCATATTATTCAAATATGCATGAACTTGAACGTTTTTTGTATTCCCATTAATTTTATATTTATCGTAATACAATTTTCCGCACTGCCATATAATTTGAACATTACGTGTTTGCAAATAATCTATTTCTTTTTCAATTAATTCATTAATACGCTTAGAACCTAAACTACCACCTAAAACCAACAAGGTCTTTTTCTCTGGCACTAGCTTAAAAAACGCCTTAGCTTCTTCTGTTTTAGAATTTATATCTAACAATCCTTGACGCACAGGATTACCTGTTTTTATAATTTTTTGCTTCGGAAAAAAACGATCTAAACCATCGTAAGCCACACAAATTTTCTGAACCTTTTTAGATAACAACTTATTTGTTATCCCTGGAAAAGAATTCTGTTCCTGAATTAAACTCGGAATATTTTTTCCTGTAGCCATTTGCAATAAAGGCCCACTAGCAAATCCACCTGTACCTATAACTACATCTGGCTTAAACTTTTTAATAATTTTTCGTGCTTCATAAAGACTGCTAATCAACTTGAAAGGAAACATCAGGTTTTTTAAAGTCAGCTCCCGCTGAATTCCCGAAATCCACAACCCTTCAATTTTAAAGCCTGCCTGTGGCACTTTTTCCATTTCCATTCTATCTTTCGCGCCCACAAAAAGAAATTCCGCATCTGGGTAACGCGTTTTCAATTCGTTTGCAATAGCAATCGCCGGGTAGATATGTCCACCAGTTCCTCCTCCAGATAATATGATACGATAACTTTTACTCATTATATTGCTTCCGATAAAATTTCTAACGGATTTTCTTCATCTATTTCTTCTTCTTTTTCCGACACTTGACTATTAGCACTTACACTTAATATAATACCAACAGCTAAACATGTCATCCAAATCGACGTTCCTCCACTACTAATAAGTGGCAACGTTTGCCCTGTTACAGGAAACAACTCTACAGCTACAGCCATATTTAACAAGGCTTGAATTACAATTGGCAAGCCTACACCCAAAACTACTAACGACCCAAAAATGGTCTTAGCTTTATGAGACACCACTACTATTCTAAATAACAACAATAAATACACACTCATTAAAATAACAGCACCTATTAACCCATATTCTTCAACAACAATTGCATAAATAAAATCTGAGGATGACTGTGGCAAAAAGTTTTTCTGAACACTTTTTCCCGGACCAACACCTTTAATTCCACCTGATGCTATAGCTATTTTAGCTTTTTCAATCTGATAATCTTCTTCTGTATCTTCTCCATTCGAAAAATTTTCCACACGACTCATCCAAGTGTCAACACGATTAGGCATCGCATCTGGAAAAGCTTTAGCTACCAAAACAAACATGGCTAAACACAGCACTCCCATTCCTATTATTATTGCTAAATATTTAATAGGATAACCACCTAAAAACACTAATATAATTACTGTTAAGAATATTAAAGCTGCTGTTGAAAAGTTAGCAGGCAATATTAAAATTAACACTAAGAACACAGGCATCCAGAGCGGTAAAATAGACTCTTTAAACGTAATTGGAGTATCGGCCATTTTCGCCATATATCGTGCAACATAAATCATAAGCACTAGCGATGCGAACGTAGACGTTTGAAACGACATTCCTACAATAGGAATCTGGATCCATCGACTCGCATTAGCACCTTCTATGGTAGTCCCTTGAAGCATGGTAAAGCCTAACAATACTAACGCTACCAATATCCCCACAAACGACAATCCGCGTAAATAACGATAAGGCATGAGATGAGTAAAGTACATAAATACAAACCCCACACTTAAATGCATAAAATGTTTTAAGAAAAAAGTAAAAGTACTACCGCTACCATGCATATACGCCAAGTTGCTTGCCGCACTATACACCGGTAAGAATGAGAATAATGCCAACAATGCAGCAATAGCCCAAATAGAACGGTCTCCTTTTAATTTGTTTAAAAATTCTTGCATTATAAATTCCTTACTGCGTCTTTAAATTGCCTTCCTCTATCTTCGTAATTTTCGAATAAATCGAAACTAGCACATGCTGGAGACAACAATACATTATCGCCTGCTTCTGCTATTTTATAAGCGATTTTAACCGCCTCATTCATAGATTGTGTTTCCACAATAACATCTACCATATTACTAAAGTTTTGCAACAATTTTTCATTGTTTACACCCAAGCATATAACTGCTTTCACTTTAGTATTTACGAAAGAATATAACTCTTCGTAACTATTTCCTTTATCCTCACCACCAACAATCCAAACTGTAGGTGCCGACATGCTTTCTAAAGCGTAGTATGTCGCGTTCACATTTGTAGCCTTAGAATCGTTTATATATTGAACCTTGTTAATTTTCAACACATGCTCTAAACGGTGTTCTACACCCTGAAAGTTCTCTAAACTTTCTCGAATGGTCTGCTTTCTTATTTTTAATAAGTGCGCCACTGTCGAAGCAGCCATTGCGTTTTTAACATTATGCTTACCTTCTAATGCTAGGTCTCTTGCTGACATAAGTATCTGATTGTTATCTATTGTTATTTTAATATTTTCTTTTTCTAAACATGCGCCATTTTCTATAGTCTTTACTAACGAAAATGGTAATAATTGCGATTGCACTGGATGTTTCTCCAACCAATCGACTAACACTGGATCATCTGCATCATAAATCAAATAATCATCTTTTGTTTGGTTCATTGCAATTCTAAATTTTGAAGCGATATACGCATCAAAATCATAATTATACCGATCTAAATGATCTGGTGTAATATTGGTTATTACTGCAATATGTGGTTTAAAATCTACCACACCATCCAATTGAAAACTACTGATTTCAAGCACATAGTTTTTAAAATCGTCTTCTAAAACCTGCTTAGCAAAACTATCTCCAATGTTCCCAGCTAACCCCACATCTAACTCCTCTTTTAGGATATGAAATGCCAAACTCGCTGTTGTTGTTTTTCCATTGCTTCCGGTAATTCCTACAATTGTTGCTGTTGTAAATTGCACCGCAAATTCTATCTCAGAAATTACAGGAATATCGTTTTCAACCAACTGTTTTACCAATGGCACTTTATCTGGAATACCTGGGCTTTTCATAACCACATCTGCATTCAGAATTTTAGCTTCCGTATGCTGTAGCTCTTCCCAAGCAATGTCATGATGTATAAGAACGTTTTTATACTTTTCTTTTATTTTTCCTTTATCGGAAACAAATACGTCGAATCCTTTTTCTTTTCCTAAAAGCGCTGTTCCCACACCACTTTCTCCACCACCAAGAATCACCAACCTTTTCATCTTATCTAATTTTTAAGGTTACAATGGTAATAATTGCTAACAGTATTCCTATAATCCAAAATCGGGTTACAATTTTACTCTCGTGATATCCAGATTTCTGATAGTGATGATGCAAAGGCGACATCTTAAAAATACGTCGACCCTCGCCATATTTCTTTCGTGTGTATTTAAAGTAACTCACCTGTAATACCACCGATAAATTTTCTGCTAAAAAGATTCCGCACAACACCGGAATTAACCATTCTTTTCTAACCGCAATAGCAATAACTGCAATGATTCCTCCAATAGTTAAACTTCCTGTATCTCCCATAAATACTTGGGCTGGATACGTATTATACCATAAAAACCCAACCAAAGCTCCCATAAATGCAGCTATATAAATTGTGATTTCTTCAACTCGCGGGATATACATGATGTTGAGATAATCTGAGAAAATAATATTCCCAGAAACCCAAGCGAATATCCCCAAGGTAAACACTATAATTGCCGATGTTCCTGCTGCCAAACCATCAATTCCATCGGTAAGATTAGCTCCATTAGACACTGCTGTAATGATAAAAATTACGATTGGAATAAATAACAACCATGCATATTTTGCTAAACTTGGATCAATCCAAGTAATTAAATCGGCGTAATCAAATTCGTTACCTTTAATAAAAGGTATTGTTGTTTTAGTCGATTGCTCTTCGGCCGCGAAAAACTTACCAGGCAAAGCATTAGGATTTTCTGCTAATATTTCTAATTGCTGCGCTTCAGGTAACTTTTCTTTAATAGTTACATTAGGATTAAAATACAAGGTAGTCCCAACAATTAACCCTAAACCAATCTGACCAAGCACTTTAAACTTTCCTTTTAAGCCTTCTTTGTCGTTTTTAAACTTCTTAATATAATCGTCTATAAAACCAATAGTTCCCATCCATAAGGTTGTAACAATCAGTAATAAAATGTAAACATTATCTAATTTTGCTAATAAAATCACAGGAATTAAGGTTGCCAGAATTATAATAATTCCACCCATAGTTGGTGTTCCAGCTTTTTCAGACTGTCCTTCAAGTCCTAAATCACGAATTGTTTCTCCCACCTGTTGACGCTGTAAAAAGCGAATGATGCGTTTTCCGAAAACCGTAGAAATAATTAAAGACATTAAAATTGCCATAGCCGCACGAAAGGTTATAAACCCAAAAAGTGATGCTCCTGGAAATTGATAATGTTGCTCTAAATAGTCGAAAAAATAGTATAACATATTATTTTTCTAGCTGTTTTAAATAGTCCTTTACAATTTCGAAATCATTAAAATCGAAACGTTCTCCTTTAATCTCCTGGTAGGTTTCATGCCCTTTTCCAGCAATTAATATAATATCGTTTGGCTGCGCCAATTGGCACGCCGTCTTTATAGCTTGTCGTCTATCTACTATAGACATTGTTTTTTTAAAATTAATAGGCTCTACACCTTTTTCAATGTCTTCAATAATCACTTCAGCCACTTCATTTCTTGGGTTATCACTTGTAAACACCACTTTAGTACTTAAAGCCGATGCGATATGCCCCATTTTTGGTCGCTTTGTTTTATCGCGATTTCCACCACAACCAACTACAGTAATAACATCTTCATTTTTAGTTCGGATACTATTAATAGTTTCTAACACATTTTTTAAAGCATCAGGAGTATGTGCATAATCTACAATTGCAGTGATTTTTGAATCTGAAATTAGATATTGAAAACGACCGCTTACACTTTCTAAACCACTTATTAATCTAAGCGTTTCATCTTTTTCTAAACCTAGCAACTCAGCCACACCATAAATCGCTAATAAATTAGAAGCATTAAAATCACCTATTAAACGTGACCAAACTTCATTATCATTAATTTTAAGCAACAAGCCTGTGAATTGATTTTCTAAAATCTGACCTCTATAATCGGCGTAATTTTTTAAACCATAAGTTTGCTTTTGCGCTTTGGTATTTTGAAGCATCACTTCCCCATTCTTATCGTCTACATTTACCAAGGCAAATGCTGTTTTCGGTAAATTGTCGAAAAATGATTTTTTCACATCACGGTATTCCGCAAACGTAGCATGATAATCTAGATGGTCGTGAGACAAATTAGTAAACACACCACCAACAAAATGAAGTCCTTCAGTTCGTTTTTGATGAATTCCGTGCGAACTCACTTCCATAAAACAATACTCTACACCTTCTTCATTCATCATGCTCAAATACGCATTAATAGATAATGAATCTGGTGTTGTATGCGTTGCTTTATACGCTTTATCGTCTATTAAAACTTTTACTGTTGAAAGCAAACCAACTTTATATCCGGCGCCTTTAAACAGTTGATACAAAAGTGTTGCGATGGTTGTTTTACCATTCGTTCCAGTAACACCAACAAGCTTTAAATTCTCTGATGGATTATGATAAAAATTTGAAGCCATTATAGCCAAGGCTATTTTAGAATCTTCAACCTCAATATAAGTCACACCATTAACTCTTTGCTCTGGCATATGCTCGCACACCACAACTAAAGCACCGTTATTTACAGCCGTTTCTATAAAACCATGACCATCTGCTATAGTACCAGAAATAGCTACAAACACATCGTTCAATTCTATTTTACGAGAATCGAAAGCAATGTTATTTATATGCACATTGGTAGCACCAACCACAGTATCTATAGCAACTTTATACAATATGTCTTTTAATAAACTCACGATATTTTTAAAACAACTTTTTGATTTTCTTTTATTTTTTCTCCTTCAGGAATCGACTGAGATTTAACATCTCCCAATCCATCCATTTCAACCTCAAGCCCTAAGTTTTCTAATAAAGCAACAGCATCCATAACTGGCAACCCTACTACTTTAGGCATAATGGTTTTATATTTTTGAGCCGTTTCATAAAACTTCTCAAACTCTTCATCTACCGGCTTATCCACCACTTGCAACGAATTAACTTCATCTACAATTGGTGTATCTGTAAATATTTTTTGAGCAATACGCTTAAACACTGGTCCAGAAACATCTGCACCATAAAATCCTTTTTTTGTACTTGGCTTATGAATAACCACAATACAAGAATACTTTGGATTAACTGCCGGAAAATATCCCGCAAATGTTGAGATATAACGTTTATTATCTTTCCAGTCTGCCATCCAATACTCCGTCTGTGCAGTACCCGTTTTTCCCGCCATTGAGAAATACGGATTATATAAGGATTTTCCTGTTCCGCGTTTTACTACATTTTCTAATATTGCTTGAACTTCTTTAACCGTTTGCTCCGAACAGATTTGCTCATTAATAACTTCTTTATGAAAAGTTTCTATTGGCGTATTTAATTCCTTTACACTATAAATAAAGCGTGGTTTTACCATCACTCCATCATTCGCAATAGCATTATAAAAGGTTAAGGTTTGCAAAGGTGTTAAGCTCAAATTATAACCATAAGCCATAGATGGCAAAGCATTTCTACTCCACTTACTATGCCCTGGTTCTGGAATCATTGGCTTCCCTTCCCCTTTAATAGGAATTCCTAAAGGCTGATCTAAATGCCAAGATTTCAATCTGTTTATAAATTTCTCTGGATTCTTAGAATAATTATCGTCTATAATGGTTGCAAAAGCAATGTTTGAAGACACCTCCATAGCACGAGCCACAGAAATCTTACCAAAACCACCATGATGAGAATCGTAAATTGAACGCCCGTAAAAACGTTTCATCCCTCGTTTTGTATCAATCACTGTAGACGTATCTACCACTTTATCTTCTAACGCAGCAACCAAAGCCATTAACTTAAAAGTAGAACCTGGCTCATGAGATTCGCCCACAGCATAATTCAACTTTTCATAATAATTGCCATTTGTGGTTTTTCCTAAGTTAGAAATCGCTTTAACTTCTCCAGTTTCCACTTCCATCACGATTACCGTTCCATGTTCAGCATCGTAATACTCCAACTGCTTCAACAACGCATGATGTGCAATATCTTGGATATTCACATTTATGGTTGTATACACATCGTATCCATCTTTTGGCTCAACCTGATTATAATCGGCAATAGGTTTCCACTGTCCTTTACCTATATTTTGTTTTAAACGTTTTCCGTTTGTTCCTCTTAAATATTTTACTCCAAAAGCACCATCTATACCTGGACGTGTTACATGACCTTGATCATCTATACGCTCGTAACCAATGGTACGCTCTGCAATACCACCCATAGGATGTTCACGCTTGGTTTTTTGCTCTACAATTAATCCTCCTTTAAAAGCTCCAAGGCCTAAAAGTGGAAAATTTCGTAAACGGATATAATCTGAATACCCAATATTTCTCGCTATTAAATGGTATCTATTTTTGTTAGCACGCGCCTTACGCAATACGTTTTGATAGTAACTAGAAGGTTTCCCTCCAAACTCATGAAGCGAATCGCATAACGGCTTTAAATATTTTTCGAATGTTTTGGAAGTTGGCGTGACAGCATCGAAACGAATGTCATACTTAGGCACCGAAGTAGCCAAGAGACTTCCTTCTGAATCGTATACATTTCCACGATTTGCAGGAATAGTAACCGATTTTATAGTACGTTTTTCTGCTAGATTACGATACTTATCTCCATCGACAAACTGAATAGTACATAACTTGAATAGCACAGCCACTGCAAAGAGAAACATACATCCTGCTACAATATACAATCGGGTTAATATGTTCTTTTCGTTTGTTGCCAAATCTATACTCTAATTTTTAATTTTTAGTTTTATCTTTTTTGGTGGAATTTCGGAAGGCACCAAACCCTTTTCTGACATTTTTTTTACTATTGATGACTCCATCTTAATCCGCATCAATCGAGAACGACCATCTACAAAAGCCGACCGCAATTCTTTTACTTCATCACCTAACCGCGCAATATCATGAACTTTCTTATCTGCACTATGCGAGCTTGCAATCATGAAAAATGCTAAAATCATAACAAAAAGAATTCCTCGCCAATTCTTAAACGAATCTTCACTAACAAGAAACCTCCCTTTTAACAAGCCGTAAACACCTTTCCTCATACCTTCTCTGCAATCCTAAGTTTTGCACTTCTAGCTCTATTATTTTCTTTTACTTCTGCTTTCGAAGGAACAATTAGCCCGCCTACTTTTTTTAACGGCACTTCAAAATTTCCAAACACATCACGTTCTGGCTCTCCTTCAAACATTCCATTTCTAATAAATCGTTTCACCAATCTATCTTCTAAAGAATGATAACTTATTAAACTCAGTCTTCCGTTAGGCGCTAAAACCTCTGGCGTCTGCATTAAAAATTCTTTCAACACCGCAATCTCTTGATTAACCTCAATACGTATTGCCTGATAAATTTGTGCTAAAATTTTATTCTCGTGTTTAGGAGATAAAAACTTCTTCAACACTAACTTTAACTGATTGCTCGTTTTTATAACTTCATTTTCTCGAGACTCAACAATCATCTTTGCCATAGCTGGAGCAGAACGCAATTCACCGTATTGAAACAACACATCTTTCAGCTGCTCTTCGTCATATTCATTTATCACATGGTAAGCCGACAGTTGACTTGTCTGATTCATACGCATATCTAGCTCTGCTTCGAAACGCGTTGAAAATCCACGCTCAGCAACATCGAATTGATGCGACGACACGCCAAAATCTGCCAATATGCCATCCACTTGTTTCACACCATAAAAACGCAAAAAACGTTTTACATATCTGAAGTTTTCATGAATTAACTGAAAGCGCTCATCATCTAGTGCATTCTCTAAAGCATCTGGATCTTGATCGAAAGCAAATAATTTACCATTCGGACCAAGACGCTTTAAAATCTCTTTACTATGTCCACCACCACCAAAAGTGACATCCACATAAATACCGTCCTCTTTTATATTAAGACCGTCTACCGTTTCTTTTAACAATACAGGGTTATGATATTCCATAATCTTCATCATCTTGACCCATAACTTCCTCAGCTAAATCTGCAAAATCATCAGCCGAGCCACTTATGCTCTGTTCGTATTTATCTTTATCCCAGATTTCAACAATATTTACAGCTGAAGCCACAACTATTTCTTTTGAAATCCCACCAAAAACCGCTAAATCTTTCGGAATTAATAATCGCCCCGTACCATCGACCTCAATTATTTTTACACCTGCAGTAAATTTCCTGATGAAATCGTTGTTCTTTTTCTTAAACCTATTTAGCTTATTTATCTTCTGCATTAAGACATTCCACTCTTGCATTGGATACAATTCTAAACACGGATTAAAAACAGAACGTTTTACCACAAACCCATCTTGCAATACGGCACTCAACTGCTTTTTCAGCGAAACAGGCAACATTAATCTGCCTTTCGCATCCACTTTGCATTCGTATGTACCTATTAATGAGTTCAAAACAATTTTTGGGGATTACATTCTATATTTGTCAAATATATTGAAAAATATACCACTTTTTACCACAATATACCACTTTGTTAATAAATTTTTGAACACAACTAACGCACAAAGAATATTAGACACATCTAAAACCTCTTATATATTGAGTTAAAATTAATTAGGAAGAAAATTTGACATTCATTTTACTTGTTAATATCTGTTCTATTAAAAACTATTTAAAGTGATACCCTAGATTATACTTTATTATACGAATGAAATACCTATATTTGTTTGTTGACGATAATGACTAATTAATGACGCATCGCTTAAAAAAAGAAAAGAATTTCAGCTATTTGGAAGTTGGAGAAGGGCAACCTATAATCATACTTCATGGCTTAATGGGAGGTTTAAGCAACTTCGACGCTGTATCTAATTACTTCAGTGTTAAAGGGTATAAAATAATTATACCTGAGCTACCAATTTATAGCATGAGTTTACTTAAAACGAATGTTAAAAGCTTTGCAAATTACCTTTATGATTTTATTGAATTTAAGGAGCTTAACGATGTCATTTTACTAGGAAACTCTCTTGGTGGACATATTGGATTATTCCATACAAAACTTTATCCTAAAAAAGTAAAAGCACTAATTATAACAGGAAGTTCTGGTTTATATGAAAGTGCTATGGGTGGTGGTTACACCAAAAGAAGTGACTATGAAGTTATTCGTAAAAAAGCACAAGATGTATTTTACGACCCTGAAGTTGCAACTAAAGAAATTGTAGATGAAGTTTACGAAACGGTAAACGACAGAAACAAATTAATAAAAACTTTAGCCATTGCTAAGAGTGCTATTAGACATAATATGAGTAAAGATTTACCTAAAATGAATGTACCAACGTGCATTATTTGGGGTAAAAACGATATTGTAACGCCTCCAGAAGTAGCTACAGAATTCCATGAACTTTTACCAGATTCGGATTTATTTTGGATTGATAAATGTGGACATGCAGCCATGATGGAACATCCAGATGAATTTAATAAAATACTAGATTCTTGGTTAACTGCTAGGAACTTTTAACAGTAAAAAATTATGCAAATTAAATCGGCTGAGTTTGTAGTGAGCAATTCGGATGTATCCAAATGCCCGAAAGACAGAATACCAGAATACGCCTTTATTGGTCGTAGTAATGTTGGTAAATCGTCGCTTATTAACATGCTTACCAACCGTAAAAGTCTTGCCAAAACTTCTGGTAGACCAGGAAAAACACAACTTATCAATCACTTTTTAATTAATAAAACTTGGTTTTTAGTCGATTTACCTGGCTATGGTTATGCACGTGTATCTAAAAGCGCAAAAAAGACGTTTCAGAAATTTATTACTGAATATTTCAGCAAAAGGGCTCAACTTATATCTGCTTTTGTATTGGTAGATATTCGCCATAAACCACAACCTGTAGACTTAGAATTCATGACTTGGTTAGGCGAACACGGTATCCCGTTTTCTATAATATTCACAAAAGCCGATAAGTTAAAACCTATGGCAATAGAAAATCATGTGAATGATTATCGCGATGTATTACTTGAAACTTGGGAAGATATGCCTAATTATTTTGTAACCTCGTCTTCTAAAGAAATTGGAAAAGACGAATTACTGCAATATATAGACGACACCAATTCTAATTTAAAAATAGACTAACTTTTTACGTCTAGTGCATCTCGAAGCGCATTTCCTATTAGCATAAAAGCCATTACCAAACTCATGATACACAATCCGGGAATAATTGCTAAATAAGGCTTCCCTAAAATTATGTAATTGTAGTGATCTTTTATCATTGCTCCCCAGCTAGCCATTGGCGGTTGTGCACCAATTCCAAGGAAACTCAAACCACTTTCTATTAAAATTGCAGAGGCAAAATTCGCTGCACAAATAACAATTACTGGTGCCATAATATTAGGTAAGATATGTTTAGTAATAATACGATAATCGTTATATCCTAAAGCTTTCGCCGCAGTAACATATTGCATCTCCTTAGCACTTATTATTTGTCCGCGTACCACACGTGCCACTTCCACCCACATGGTTAAACCTACTGCAATAAACACTTGCCAAAACCCTTTTCCTAGAGCTAAAGTAATTGCTATAACTAATAATAATGTAGGAATAGACCATGTAACATTAATTACCCACATGATTACAGCATCTACTTTTCCGCCATAGTATCCAGCAATACTTCCTAAAGCCAAACCAATAATTAATGAGATAAAAACAGCTACAAACCCAATAAAGAAAGAGATTCTAGCACCTACTAAAATACGACTTAATACATCTCTACCGTATTTATCTGTACCTAAATGAAATGTTCTTGGCGCGACTAAATTTGAGATTTCCTGGTCTGAAAAGCCACTTAAACTTAATGTCTTTTCGGCTCCTATCAAGCCATCTGAGGCGTACTCTGTATATATTAAGGTATCATTAGCTTTATAATATTTAGACACTGGAATTTCAGTATCTGTATTTATTGTTCCGAAGAACACTTTGTCAATGCTATTTTGTTTGTTTTTTATTTGCGACGGAATAGTCAACATATCTACAGTAAATCCTGGTCTTTTAGAATGAACCGAAAGATGCATCTGGTTCGCGTACTGCGAATGATCCGGAGCTAATGTATAAGCGAAGACTGAAATTAACCCTACACTAAGAATAAAGCAGAAACTAAAAACGCCCCAAAAATTGTGTTTAAATTTTTGGAGCGCTAATTGTTTTAATGATTGCGTTTTACCACCCATTAATTATTTAATTTTTAGAAGATGTACCTGTTGTTTCTAAATTACCTTTTGAAGGCTCGGTAGCGGCAACATCTGCTTTTACTTTATAAGACCCTTTTAAATCTTCAAGTACATTTACAGCTTCTTCCATATACACATCTTGCGTTAAATTCTCGTGCCAACGATTACGTTTTTCACGTAATGTAGAATCTTTTACAAACAAGGCTTCTTCATAAGGTAAAGACATATACGTTAGATTTGATTTGTAATCTGAAATTTTTTCAAAACGTTTAGCTTCTTCCTCGTTAAGCTCTAACTTCTCTTTATATTTTACATAGTTTAAATTGAATTCATTTTCATCCATCTTCAATTTAATCCACTTTGCGTTATCTTCAATTAATTTTAATTGCTCGTTATTACTCATACGATTTTTACTTTTCTCAATTGTAGTATCGTAATCAAAATGCCCATTCCATAAGGTATAATCTGCTGCTGCAATTTTATCCCAAGGCAACGGATTTTCTTGATCCTTCTCTCCAATATCAATAAAGCTATAACGATCTGGAACAACAACATCACTTTTAACACCTTCTAATTGTGTAGATCCACCATTAATTCTATAGAATTTCTGAGTCGTTAATTTAAGTGCTCCTAAATCGCCATTACTATTATTACGCACCATTCTATTTAAATCTAGAACATTTTGCACAGTTCCTTTACCGTAGGTTTGTTTACTTCCTAAAATAATAGCACGTTTATAGTCTTGCATTGCTGCTGCTAAAATCTCTGAAGCCGAAGCAGACAATTCATTAACCAAAATTACTAAAGGTCCGTCCCACTCGATAGACTCATCTTTATCTCTTAAAATTTCTTTTGGTTCGCCTGTAGAACGTACTTGAACAATTGGTCCGTCTTTAATAAACAATCCAGCCATATCGACAACAGTTTGTAATGATCCACCACCATTGTTTCTTAAATCTAATACTAAACCTTCCATACCTTCTTCTTTCAATCTATCAATTTCATTTTTGATATCTGAAGCTGCATTACGGTTATTGTAATTTTCGAAATCAACATAAAATTTAGGCAAGTTAATTACCCCGTATTTTATATCGTCTTTCTTTACAATCGACGATTTTGCATAAGTCTCTTCTAACTCTACAATATCTCTAACAATAGAAACATCTTTAGTAGACCCATCAACTTTTTTAATAGTTAAAGTTACTTCTGTTCCTTTTGGCCCTTTAATATATTTAATCGCGTCGTCTAAACGCATACCAACTATATTAACAAATTCTTCCTCATCTTCTTGACGCACTTTAAGAATAATATCTCCAACTTCTAACTCATTTCCTCTCCAGGCTGGTCCTCCAGAAATAAGCTCCATAATTTTAACATTATCCATTTTCTTAGTTAATCGAGCGCCAATACCTTCTAACTTTCCAGACATTTGTTGATCAAATCTATCTTTGTCTTCTGGTGCAAAGTAAAATGTATGTGGATCAAAAGATTCTACCACAGCATTTACGTATACTGTAAACCAATCGCTACGCTCTAAATCGTCTATATAATCTGTATAATAATTATCAATAGATTTTAAAGTCGCATTTCTTGATTCCTTTTCCATTTCGGAATCCGATTTTATTTTATATTCTGGATTTTTCTGTTTTTTAAGATGTTCTTCCGTTTGTAAATCGTCGTAATTAGAAATGGTTGTAAATTTAAGTTGTTGTCTCCAACGATTTTTCATATCCTTTTTAGACGTTGCATAGCCTTTCTTTTCATAATCAGCATTAAATTCTTCATCTAATGTATAATCAAATGGTGTATTTAAAACTTCGGTATACAACACTTTAGATTCTTCCATTCTTTGAAGCAAACGCTCGTGCGTGATATTAAAGAAAGTAATATCGTATTCTTTTAACTGTTCGTCGATTTCATCTTTATACGCTTCAAACTCTTTAATGTCGGAAGCATAGAAGTAGCGTTTTAATGGATCTAAAGCATTTAAATATTTATTGTAAACTTCTTCAGAAAAATTATCATCTATTGTTTTGGGGTCAAAATGTCCCCGTTCAAGTACATAAGTAATTACCTGAACTAGTAATTTATCTTTATCTGGATTGCTAAATGTTTTTGTAGTAAAACTGCAAGACGCGAACGCCAATACTAACAGTACAACTAAGTATTTGTAATTCCTTTTCATAAGCCTATAGAAATGCATCGTATATTTTTCACTAAAGTAGAGAAAAAAGCATGCCAATAAAAATCAATATAACGTAATTTTTTGTTAAACTAATTAAATTCCTGCTTTCAGTTAGATTTTATGTATTTTAGCATAGCATTTCAAAATAAAAAAAATGTCTAAAAAACCTCTTATTCTGGTTGTCAATGATGACGGAATTACTGCCCCTGGTATTAGAACTCTTATAAAAATAATGAATACAATTGGCGACGTAGTTGTTGTTGCTCCTGATAGTCCACAAAGTGGAATGGGACATGCCATTACTGTAGATTCTACTTTATATGTTGAAAAAATTACAATAGATGACGGACCTCAAAATGAATATAGTTGTTCGGGAACCCCTGCTGATTGTGTAAAATTAGGGATTCGTGAAATTTTAAAACGCACACCGGATCTTTGTGTTTCAGGAATTAATCACGGTTCTAATTCATCTATTAATGTTATTTACTCCGGAACTATGAGCGCTGCTATTGAAGCCGGTATTGAAGGCATTCCTGCTATCGGATTTTCATTATTAGATTACAATTGGGGAGCTAATTTTGAGCATTCGCAATCGTTTATAAAAACCATTACCGAAAATACTTTAAAACACGGTTTACCACAAGGGGTCGTTTTAAATGTAAATATCCCTAATGTTAGTAAATCTAAAATAAAAGGGATTCGTGTGTGCAGACAAGCAAAAGCGAATTGGGTTGAAAAATTTGACAAAAGACAAAGCCCTATGGGGAAAGATTATTATTGGCTTGCAGGTAAGTTTGTAAATTTAGACCAAGGTGAAGACACAGACGAATGGGCGTTAGAAAACAATTATGTTTCTGTAGTACCTGTACAGTTTGATTTAACTGCCTACCAAAGTATAAAACAAATTAACACTTGGAATTTAAATGATTAAAAAAGAAGTTGTCATAGGATTTATAGTAGGTATTATTGCTAATGCTATTGGATTGTTTTTAGCTGCCACCTTATTAGGCGATGGCGATGATCCTTTTAAAGTTATACATGCTGCTCAATCTGAATATTTTTTAGGAAAACTAACTAGCTTAGGTGCTGTTTTAAATTTAGGTGCCTTTTTTGTATTTATAAAAAAGAGACAAGACTATAGAGCTCGTGGTGTTATTCTAGCCACAGTTTGTATTGCCATATTTACCTTTATACTTAAATTTGTATAATGAAATATTACATTATTGCAGGAGAAGCTTCAGGAGACTTACACGGCTCGAATCTTATGAAAGCGCTACAGAAAGTAGATTTAGACGCTGACTTTAGATTTTGGGGAGGCGATCTTATGCAACAAGTAGGCGGTACTTTAGTGAGTCATTATAAAGAGCGTGCCTTTATGGGGTTTGCAGAAGTTATAATGAATTTATCTAAAATTCTAAAAGCCATCTCATTTTGTAAACAAGACATAGCGTCTTACAATCCAGATGTTATTATTTTTATAGATAATTCAGGTTTTAATTTACGCATTGCAAAATGGGCAAAACAACAAAATTACCGAACTAATTATTATATATCGCCACAAGTTTGGGCCTCTAGAGCAAGTCGTGTAAAAAATATAAAGCACGATATAGATGCCATGTATGTTATACTTCCATTTGTAAAATCGTTTTACGACACCTACGATTACGATGTAACATTTGTTGGACACCCTTTAATAGATGCTATTGCCGATAGAAATCAAGTTAGCGAACATGAATTTAGAGCAGAGCACGGGCTTAATAACAAACCTATTATAGCTATTTTACCTGGTAGTCGTAAACAGGAAATTAGTAAAATGCTTAGCGTAATGCTTAGTATAATTGATGATTATCCAGACTATCAATTTGTAATTGCTGGTGCACCAAGTCAGGATTACGATTATTACCAACAATTTATTAAAAGTAAAAACGTTTATTTTATAGCCAACAAAACTTACGATTTACTAAGTGTCTCTTATGCCGCAATGGTAACTTCGGGAACAGCCACTTTAGAAACGGCTTTAATGAAAGTACCTCAAGTAGTTTGTTATAAAGGGAGCTGGTTATCGTACCAAATTGGTAAACGTATAATTAAATTAAAATACATCTCTTTAGTTAATTTAATTATGGATAAACCTGTAGTTACAGAGCTTATTCAAGACGAATTTAACGCTAAGAATTTAAAAAAGGAGCTCGATATTATTTTAGATTCTTATGAACGTACAAAATTCTTTATTGACTATTACGATTTAGAAAAAAAACTTGGCGGAAAAGGCGCAAGTAAAAAAACAGCCGAACATATTTACAATGCCCTAAAATTGAATGCTTAATATGCACAAATTATCCTTTTTATTTTGCTTACTTATTTGTGTAAGTGGTTGTAAATCTTCTAAAAACACAACATCTTATAACAGTTCAAGAACTTCTGAAGTTTCTCGAGCTTCTGGAACTATTCCAGATTCAGATACTTCTGAAATTGTACCCTTAGCTCCAAAAAACGAAGCCGATTTAAAAGCATTAGGATTAGAAATAGTCGATTTTGCTCAGCAATTCGAAGGCGTTCGTTACAAATACGGAGGCACTACAAAAAAAGGAATGGATTGTTCTGGATTAGTGTACGAAACCTATAAAGCATACAACATTAACTTACCCCGAGTTTCTAGAGACATGGCTAATGAAGGAATTAAAATAGATTTAGAAGATGTAAAAGCAGGCGACTTATTATTTTTTAAAACTAACCCAAAACGAAATAGTATTAACCATGTTGGTTTAGTAGTAGAATCTCGAGTGGGACATGTAGAATTTATACATTCCACCACTAGCAAAGGCGTTATAACTTCTTCATTGGCAGAGCGCTATTGGTATCATTCTTTTGAAGAAGCGCGCAGAATACTCTAATTATTAGTAACTTACTGTTATGAAGTTAAATCACTTTATAATAGTAAAACTCACCGTATTCTTAATTCTTGGTATTTGTTTAGGCTATTTTCTAAACATCTCACTACTTTGGAGTACCATAATCTGCTGTGCACTATTATGTATTCTTTTTGTTATTTATTTACTGAATACATCCTCCTTTAATTCGCCTAAGTCATTTGGAATTGTAGCCTTTCTACTCACAGTTTCTATCGGAATTTTTAGTGTAAATATTCATAATCAAAAACTACAAAAATCACATTATACCAATATAACCACTCCCACAACTCACATTACATTTAAGATTCAAGATGTTCTTAAACCGAATGCTTATTACGACAAATATAAAATTCAGATTTTAAAAATTAATGATGAATTTGTTTCAGGTACTTCACTGTTAAACATAAAAAAAGACAGTTTAACCACAACACTTAATGTTGATGCCGTTTATCTAACATCTGAAGATTTTAAAGGTATTTCTCCACCTTTAAATCCTGGTCAGTTTAATTATAAGGCCTATTTGGCACGGCAATATATTTATTCACAAATTACCACCAGTCAGAATAAGCTATTACAATTGCAGACCTCAAAAGTATCGCTTACAGGAATTTCTCAACGAATAAACACATACGTCAATTCAAAATTAAAAACGTATCCTTTTGATACCGACCAACGCGCTGTAATAAATGCTTTACTTCTTGGACAACGGCAAAACATATCGGAACCCTTATATACAAATTATACCAAAGCAGGCGCTGTTCATATTCTAGCGGTATCGGGATTACATGTTGGAATTATACTACTATTATTAAACTACCTGTTATCTCCTTTAGAGCGTGTAAAACATGGAAAACTTATAAAAACCATTTGCATTGTTATATTAATGTGGTGTTTTGCCATTCTAACCGGTTTATCACCTTCGGTTAGTAGAGCAACCTTAATGTTTACGTTAGTCACAATTAGTATGAATTCTAATAGACCTACAAATACATTTAATACCGTTGCTATTTCCGCATTTATTTTATTGCTATAGCACCCTATGCTACTCTTTGATGTTGGATTTCAGCTGAGTTATTTAGCAGTATTCAGTATTGTTTTACTTCAACCAAAACTTATTCTACTGTGGTTACCAAAACATAAAGTTGTACGCTTTTTCTGGAACATTTTAACAGTGACTTTAGCGGCACAAATTGGAGTGCTACCGTTAAGCGTATATTACTTCCATCAGTTCCCTGGATTATTTTTCCTTTCAAACCTTATTATAATACCTTTCTTAGGTTTTATTTTAGGTTTTGGTGTCTTAATTATCATCTTGTCGTCTATAGAAGTGTTACCAAATTTACTAGCGGAATTCTACAATAAAATTATTGGAATTATGAATGCCATTGTAAATTGGATTGCGAATCAAGATCAATTTATTTTCAGTTCTATTTCAATAGAGTTTAATACGCTAATTTTTATTTACGGCGTAATCCTATCTTTAATTTACCTGTATTTAAATCCGAAGTTTAAATCGGTTACCATAGTCTTATTTGCATGCATCGGACTTCAAACCGTTTTAATATATAATAAGAACGCTGCATCTGAGTCTGAATGGGTATTGTTTCATAAAAACAGAGAAAACATATTAGGTCATAAAACTTTAAATCATTTAAATATTTATAGTAATACAGACACAATATCTACCATTAATTCATATCCGTTAAGCGGATACACTATTGCAAAGGCCACACAAACAGTTACACAACAACCTATGGATAATGTGTACCGCATAAAAAATAGAAACTTGCTCATTGTAGACAGTTCAGGAGTGTATAATGTTAGCACTTTTAAACCTCATTATGTTCTACTGACTCATTCCCCTAAAATTAATTTAAACCGCCTAATCGACTCTATAAGTCCTAATGAGATAATAGTTGATGGTAGCAATTACAAATCGTATATAAACCGCTGGGAAGCGACTTGCAAGACAAAAAAAATCCCTTTTTACCAGACAGGTAAAAAGGGAGCTTATATATTTAAGTGAATGTAGTTCTACTCTACAAATTCTGGTACAAATTCTGCAAAATATGCATCGACAACCTCCTGAGAAGTTAACTCTTTATATTTATCGGTTTTAAAAAGTTTTAAATACACTTCTAACTGTTGTGGTTTCTGATACCCTCTTACTGGAGCAATAACTTGTGCGCTTTCATCAAAAAACACTATGGTTGGATACGCGTTTACACCCAATGCTCTAGTAAAATCGTGGACACTATTTCTACTATTTTTTTTAGCAGGGTCGTAACCAGAATTCCCATAAGTATTTCCTTGATAAGTTATCGACTCTTTTCCTTCAGCATTAAATTTTACGGCGTAGAAATTCTCATTAACATACGCTGCAACATCTTTATTTTGAAAGGTATTTTTATCTAACATTTTACAAGGACCACACCAGTTTGTATAGGCATCCATCATAATCTTTTTAGGTGTAGTTTTCTGAAGTTCTAAAGCTTCATTTAAACTTACCCAATTAATTTCTTGAGCATATACATGTCCTATTGAAAACATAAGAACCATTAAAAGCAATCCCTTTTTCATCGATTTAAAGTGTATCATTTTAATCCTTAATAAAATATTGTATTCATCTAAGTGGTCTAAAATACAAAAAGCACCTTACAACGAAGATGCTTTTTATAAAATATAATCTATTATTTCTATTACTTAATACCGTGCATTTTTCGTTTCATCATCGGATTTAACAGTAGCATAAATACTGCGGCTACTATAGGAATAATTGTAAAAATTAAAAAGAAGGTGGACAGTCCATATTCTTCAGAAATCATGTCGATATAACTACCTGTAATACCACCTAATAAGTTTGCTATGAAATTAGCAACGAACCATATTCCAAACATCATACTAACTAATCTTAGCGGTGCTAACTTACTTACATAAGATAAACCTACTGGAGATACACAAAGTTCTCCCAAAGTATGTAAAAGATACGCTCCAACTAAAAACATTAAACTTACTGCTGCTGTTTTTGCTCCTTCTGGAATAGTTGATGCTCCATAAGCTAGAATAGCGAAACCTAAGCCCACTAAAACAAGACCTATAGCAAATTTCACAGGACCTGAAGGGTTGTATTTGCTTTCCCAAATTTTAGAAAATAATGGTGCAAATAAGATTATAAATAATGAGTTAAGCACAGAGAACCAAGATGCAGGAACTTCTGTCGCATCGGCTTCAAATTCTTTTTTAAGCATCCAAATTACGATACCCCAAATGATAACAAAACTAAGTCCTAATAAAATATTTGATAGTGCAAATTTTCCAAATGTTTGCTTGAATAGCATGGCCAATACATAGGAAATGACTAGCATTGGAACTAAAGTTATAATAGCATTAATTATTTTAAATGTTGTCGCTGCATCACCTGCAAGAACTCTATCTGTATAATCTGAAGCAAAAATCGTCATAGACCCACCTGCTTGTTCAAATGCCCACCAAAAGAAGATAGTGAAAACCGCGAAAATTCCAATAACAGTCATTCTATCTCTTACCACTTTTGGACTTTCAGGCTCTACAGCTTTTTCTTCTGCTGTTTCGGTGTGATGTGATTTAGCCTCTACAACTGCTTCTAGAGTTTTCTTAGGAGATAAACCTATTTTTCCGAAGATTTCTTGGGCGAAGTAAAACTGTAACATTCCTAAAAACATGAATATTCCTGCTAAACCGAAGCCCCAGTGCCATCCAACATTTTCACCTATATAACCACATAAAAGGATTCCTAAAAATGCTCCTGCATTAATCCCCATATAGAAGATTGTGTAACCAGCATCCTTTTCTTTTCCTTGAGACAAGTACAACTGCCCTACCATTGATGAGATATTTGGTTTAAACAAACCATTTCCAAGTATTAAGCATAATAATCCAACATAGAAAAAATACGTACTAATCCCTTCTAACGCCATAGAGGCATGCCCTAACGTCATAATAAAAGCACCAATAACTACCGCTTTTCTATAACCCAAAAGTTTGTCGGCGATTAGACCTCCAATTATTGGGGTTAAATATACTAAACCAGTATACCAAGCATAAAGTACCAAAGCATCACTTCGTTCCCAACCCCATCCTTCTTCCATTATTGAAGAAATTAAAAATAAGACAAGTAATGCACGCATTCCATAATATGAAAAACGCTCCCACATTTCGGTAAAAAACAATACAAATAATCCTGATGGATGACCTAATACTGTTTTTTGGTTTGTTTCTGAACCTCCAAATTTAAATTCCATATATTTATTTTAGTTTAATTTTTTCTACTATTGGTTTAGTTAATTTTATCTCCTAGAGTTTCATCTAAGAAATTCGTCATTTTAGTATACAAGTGTAATCTCGTGTTACCCCCGTAAATCCCGTGATTATTATCTGGGTAAATCATCCATTCAAACTGTTTATTCGCCTGAATTAAAGCTTCAATCATTTGCATAGAATTTTGAACGTGTACATTGTCATCTCCAGTTCCGTGAACTAATAAAAAGTCTCCTTTTAGTTTATCGACATGATTAATTGGAGAATTTTCATCATAACCGGAAGCATTTTCTTGAGGTGTTGTCATATAACGTTCTGTATAAATAGAATCGTAAAACCTCCAGCTAGTTACCGGAGCCACAGCAATTGCCATTTTAAACACATCGTTGCCTTTAAAAATAGCATTGCTACTCATAAAGCCTCCAAAACTCCAACCCCAAATTCCAATTCGTTCCTTGTCAATATACGACAAATCTCCTAATTGTTTAGCTGCTGCTATTTGATCTTCTAGTTCGTATTTCCCTAATTCTTTTTGTGTCGATTTTTTGAATGCAGCACCTTTATATCCTGTACCACGTCCATCTACACAAACTACGATATAGCCTTTTTGTGCTAACATTTCGTACCAATAATCGTTTGCAGCTAACCAACTGTTAGAAACACTTTGCGAACCTGGTCCAGAATATTGATACATTAACATAGGATATGATTTAGACGCATCGAAATTTGATGGTTTAATCATCCACATATTTAAATCGTTTCCGTTGACTTTTAACGTACTAAACTCTTTTTTAGAAATATCGTAAGCTGCTAATTGAGTAGATAAAGCTTTGTTGTCTTTAATAACCTTAAGCACTTTTCCAGATTTCGAATTGTTAAGCGTGTATAAAGGTGGTGTAGTGGCACTAGAATATGTGTTTATAAAATAGGTAAAATCTGCACTAAAAGCTGCAGAATTCGTTCCCTCTTCTTTAGACAAACGGGTTTTGTTTTTCCCATTTAAACCAATACTATAGACATCTCTATTTATAGAGCCGTTTTCTACAGATTGATAAAATATTTTCTTTGTCTGTTTATCGAAACCATAATAACTCGTTACTTCCCAATTTCCTGATGTAATTTGGTTAATTAAAGTACCGTCTTTTTTATAGTGATAAATATGATTGTAACCATCTTTTTCACTCGTCCAGATAAAACTATTATCTTCTAAAAACGTTAAGTTATCGGTAACATCTACGTAAGCATCGTCTGTGTCTGTAAGCACAAGTTTAGATGACATTGCCGAAGCATCAATCATCCATAAATCCAACACATTCTGATGTCTGTTCATGTATTGCGCACTTAAAACATTAGATTCGTTAGTCCATTTTATTCGAGGAATATAAAAATCTGAATATGATTTATTTAGAGTTACTTCTGATGTTTTATTTTTTTCTAAATCGAATACATGTAACGACACTACCGAATTAGCTTCACCTGCTTTTGGGTATTTAAAAACATTTTGTGTAGGATATAAATCTGTTCCATAAACATCCATTGAAAATTCAGGAACGTTAGACTCATCAAAACGTATAAAAGCTATTTTATTACTAGCGGCATTCCATTCGAAAGCACGAACAAATGCAAATTCTTCTTCATAAACCCAGTCGGTAATACCGTTTATAATTTTGTTATCTACACCATCTGAAGTTATTTTAGTAGTTTCTCCTGTTTTTAAATCTTTCACAAACAAATTATTATTTAATCCGTAAGCGACTTTTGTACCATCTGGAGAAAATGTAGGTTCCTGAATTTTTTCATCAGAAATAGCAGTCACTTTTTTTGTTGCGACATCGAAAACAAAATACGTTCCCAATGTTGAACGTCTAAAAATAGATTCTACATTGGTTGCTAATAGCACTTTAGTTTCGTCTTCACTAAAGGTGTAATTAGAGAAGTAATTAACTTCGGCCAAGTCACTAGAACTTACTAAAGTTTTAACTTTACTTAAGGTTTTGTAATCGTAAATATCTATAGATGTGCTTTTTGTTTGCCGATTGACATCTAATACAGAATACTCTTGACCATTGGCCATAGAGTGCAAGGATTCCATGCGTTCTGTTCTGAAACTTCCGTTCCAAATGTCTTCTAAAGTTATTTGTTTTTGTTGTGCTGAAACTAAGCTTGTTGTTATTAAAAACAACAGCAATAAAGGCGAGTAATACTTCACGTAATTTTTTTTATATTATTAGTTAAAATCGGGGAATTTTAAAAAAGCCAATTTACTAAAAATTAAATAAAGGTTAACTCTCATTAACAGTTTATATACATAATACGGTGGGCTGAAGCCATTTTTTATTTGAATAAGGCTATCTTTGTTTTGTTAAATTATAATTGAATGAGCAAAACAATTTCAGGTTTTTCTAAACTATCGAAATCCAAAAAAATTGATTGGATTGTTAGCACCTATTTCGCTAATCAGGAACATACTAAAACCATTCTAAAACAATATTGGAACTCTAACGAGCAACTTCAACAATTACACGACGAGTTTATAGAAAATACAATTACAAATTACTATTTACCTTTAGGTGTCGCGCCAAATTTTTTAATTAACGACATCATGTATACCATCCCAATGGCAATTGAAGAAAGCTCTGTAGTTGCCGCAGCAAGTAAAGCTGCAAAATTTTGGCTAGAGCGTGGTGGTTTTAAAACCACTGTAATTTCTACAACTAAGATAGGACAAGTACATTTTATGTTTCATGGAGAACCTAGTCATTTAAAAGCCTATTTTAAAGCTATAAAACCACAGCTGCTACAAGCAGTAAAACCATTGTCTAAAAACATGGAAAAGCGTGGTGGTGGCATTTTAGATATTGAATTACGTGATAAAACAGCTGCTATTGCTAACTATTACCAACTGCATGTTTCTTTTGAAACTGCCGATGCTATGGGAGCGAATTTTATAAACTCCTGTTTAGAACAATTTGCAAAAACGTTTAAAGCTGAAGCCTTAAATTTTGAAGGTTTTACCACCAAAGAACAGCAAATAGAAATAGTTATGAGCATATTGTCTAACTATGTGCCAGATTGTTTAGTTCGTGCTGAAGTTAGTTGTAAAGTAGAAGAATTAACCGAAAACAAATCTATACCAGCAGAAGAATTTGCAAAGAAATTTGTACAAGCCGTAAACATTGCAGAAATAGAACCGTTTAGAGCAGTTACTCATAATAAAGGTATCATGAACGGTATAGATGCCGTGGTATTAGCAACAGGAAACGATTTTAGAGCAGTAGAAGCTGGAGTACATGCTTATGCTTCTAGAAATGGTACTTACAGCAGCTTGTCTCACGCGAAAATTGAAGACGGTATATTTACATTTTGGATGGAAATCCCACTAGCTTTAGGGACCGTAGGCGGACTAACAAACCTACACCCTTTAGTAAAATTATCTTTAGAGATGTTACATAAACCATCGGCTAAAGAGTTAATGCAAATTGTAGCTGTTGCGGGATTAGCACAAAATTTTGGAGCGCTGCGTTCATTAACTACAACAGGGATTCAAGAAGGGCATATGAAAATGCATTTAATGAACATATTAAATCAGTTTGAAGCAAATGCTGAAGAGAAGGCTACTTTAATACATCATTTTAAAACCCATACTGTCTCGCATAGTGCCGTTGTTGAAGCTATTGAAAAATTACGCCAATAATGGAGACATTTTACAGCAATGGGAAGTTATTAATTACCGCTGAATATTTGGTTTTAGACGGTGCAGAAGCGTTAGCGCTTCCTACAAAATTCGGACAATCTCTTAGTGTAAAAGCAGAAGACCGACCTGGAATAAGATGGCAAAGTTTTAACGATAAAGCTGAACTTTGGCTCGATGTTCATTTAGATTATAACAATGCTTTATTGCACTCTAAAAATGACGACGAACTAATCACTAGATTGGCATCTATTTTAAACGCTGCAAAATCTTTAAATCCAGATTTCCTTAAAGATAATACGGGATATTCGGTGCAAACACATTTAGATTTCCCTAATAATTGGGGTTTAGGTACATCGTCTACACTTATAAATAATGTTGCCAATTGGGCTAAAGTAAATCCTTATAAATTACTAGCACTTACTTTTGGAGGTAGCGGATATGATATTGCATGTGCCAGTAACAATACACCTATTACGTATCAATTATCTACAGCATTACCTATTGTAAAACCTGTTTTTTTTCAACCTAATTTTTCTAAACATATTTACTTTGTTCATCTTAATGAGAAGCAAAATAGTCGAGAAGGTATTTCGCATTATAAATCTAATACTGCAGATAAATCTGAAACAATACAAGCTTTAAATGTTATTACATCTAAGCTTATAGCGTGTACAGAACTAAAAGCATTTCAAACACTTATTGAAGCTCACGAGCATATCATTTCTGAACGTATAAAACTAGCCCCTGTAAAAACTTCAAGGTTTCCAGATTTTACAGGAAGCATAAAAAGTTTAGGAGCTTGGGGAGGCGATTTTGTTATGGCCGTATCGGAAAATGACCCGACAGATTACTTTAAAAACAAAGGATACCATACAATTCTTAAGTATCAAGACATGATTCTATAAAACAAAAAATCCTCATCTTTCGATGAGGATTTTTTATTATATCATGTTGTGTGAATTATTGCACAGACTCTGCTCTATTATCTTCAATTTCTGAAGCATCTTTTAAAGCTTCAAATAATTTAGTATTAACTGCATTTGCTTTTTGCTGCCCTACACGGTTAGCAAAAGCTTGGTAGTTCTCTAACTCTACTGCTGGAGACACTTTAGTCACTTCCACCATATACACTCCGTTAGCTCCAACTATTAATTTAGATGTTTCTCCTTCTTTTAAACCGAAAGCTGCACCAACAATAATTGGTTCTCTACCTGCACCAGAAATAGTTGGGTTTTTCATGTTTATAGAAGAAGCTGTTTTAATAGTTTGATTTTCTTCTGAAGCTAAAGCATCTAAAGTTGTTGCTTTTACACGGTCTTTAATTAAAGCTGCTTTTTTCTCCTTACGAATTTTAGGAACAACAACTGCAGAAGCATTATCTGTAGACATTAAACCTGCTTCATTTTTAGCTGCAAGCTGAACGATTGCATATCCACCAGGAATATTGAAACGCTTAACATCGCCTACTTTAGTTTCTTCGTTAAATGTCCAACGTACTATTTGACGTTGATTACTTAATCCAGGAATATTTTCTTGAAGAACTTCTATCCCTTTTACTGGACGTACAGTGTAGTTATTCTCTTTAGATACAGCTTGGAAATCTTTATCGGCAACTGCGATTTCAAATTTAGATGCATCTCTAAAGACTTTATCAACTGTAGCGTCTGATGGTTCTATTTCTCTTGAAATTGTAGCAATTTTCACTGCTTTTTCTTTAGACGTTTGATCTAAAATTTCAATCACGTGGTAACCGAAATCAGTTTTAACAACGCCAACATCACCTTTCTTATTCTCGAAAGAATAGTCTCTAAATTCTGGTACCATAGCATTATATGTAAACCAGTCTAAAACACCATCATTTTCATTACTTACTTTATCTGCAGATAATTCTAATACATCTGCAAATTTAGAAGGGTTAGCTTTAATAATAGCCATTACACTATCTGCCGTTTTCTTAGCTTCAATTTGTGTTTGAGTCGTTTCTGCTGTTGCTGCACGAGACCCTACAAATGGTATTAAAATGTGTCTAGCTTTAGCTGAATCTGGTAAAAATCTTTCTTCAACTAATTTAGATAATTTAAAGAATCCGTTTTCTTTATAAGGTCCGTAAACGCTACCTACACCTTCGTTAAATAAATTATCTGCTAACGTTTTAGATAAAGCCGATTTGAATAAAAAACGATTATCGTATTTTACATCTGAATTTGCGTTTACGTAAGTTTCAACATCTTTTACTTCAGCAAAACCTAAAACAGTATCGTTTGTTTTTGTTAAGTCGTTATATACAACAGCGTTGTTTAACATTCCTGATAATGACGTAGAAATTTCTTTTTCATCGTCTAAAGATGCAATTTCTCTAAACTCTACATAATTAATATCTCTAGAAGCTTCAACTTGAAATTCTTTTTTATGATTATTAATGTAGCTTGATATATCAGATTTAGAAACCGATACCGTACTATCTGCTATAGAAGAAAAAGGAATTTGAACATATCTAATATCAACTTTATTGTTTTCTAGATCATGCTCTACTTTACCTTCTGCTAACGTACCAGTAACTCCTGCTTTAACCATATTAATATAGTCTTGTTGCATACCTGAAGCTGCAATAGACTGCTCGTAGTCAATCCACTGTTGGTAAGCTTCAGCAGATGTAGCTTTTAAACTAGCAATATATTCGTTAAGTTTATTTTCGTCAAATAATCCAGCTTCATTTTGGAACTCTGGGCTACCTGCTAAGTTTGTTTTTAACAAGTTTCTCATTTGGTCGCGCTCTACAGTAAAACCTAAAGCGTTGTATTGAGATTCCATTACAGCTTGTCTCACTTCCTGATTCCAAACCGTATTCATTGCTTGAGTGTTTGTAACACCTTGCCCCATTTGTCTTTGTGCGAACTCTACTTTACGTAAAAAATCTTCTCTAGAAATTTCTTTACCGTTTATTGTTGCTACAACACTTTGCGATTTATTCGCTAATGCATCGCCATTCTGGAATAAACCAGAAAGCACAAAAGAGAATAATGCCAATGCAATAATTAGGATTAAGAAAAGTGAACGTTGTCTAATTTTATTTAAAACTGCCATTTGTCATTTAAATTATATGAAATATTGGGCGCGAAAATACCATTTTCCTTTTAATAATAAAAGGAGAAAATGTCAATAATTGATTTAATTTCTACGATTTAGGTAAATTAATCAGCCTTTACAATGCTAAGTGCAACTAAGTCAATTTTAGTATTGGATACTTCTAGGATGCTAAACTGAAAATCGCCTATAACAACGATTTCATTCTGACTCGGAATTTCTTCTGTATGATTAACTATAAATCCTCCTAAAGTCCCGTAGTTTTCGCTTTCAGGAAGATTTAATTTGTAGTTTTCGTTTAAGTAATTGATTTCTAATCTTGCAGAAAACATATAATTTTCGTCGTCTACTTTTTCTTCAATTAAATCTATAGTATCATGTTCGTCTTCAATCTCGCCAAACAATTCTTCTACAATATCTTCAACCGTCATAATTCCAGATGTCCCACCGTATTCATCTAAAACCACGGCTATACTTTTACGCTTTTTAATAAGTACACTTAGTACATCTTTAATAAGCATTGTTTCTGGAACCAATTCTACGGGTAGTAAAATGGACTTAATTGTTTTTGGTTTTTTAAACAGCTCGAACGAATGCACATAACCCAAAATATCGTCGATAGTATCTTTATAGACAATTATTTTAGAACAGCCCGTTTCCGTAAATAAATTATTTAGATTCTTAGGAGTTTCATGAAGTTCTACTGCAATAATTTCGGTTCTAGGCACCATAACCTCACGAGATTTTACTTCCGAAAATTCTAAAGCGTTTTGAAAAATTTGTATTTCGGAATCGACTTCGTCGTGTTCTTCTACAGATTGCATTTGTTCGGAAATATAATTTCCTAATTCAACTTTAGAAAATGCCAATTGCACTTGATCGCCTTCGGTTTTAAAGAAACGTCGCAACACAAAATTAGAAACCCATAATACAAAATCGGACACCCAAGAGAATAATCCATAAAAGATATAGGCAGGTACAGCGAAAAACTTAATTAAAGTATTGGCATAAATTTGAAAAAAAACTTTAGGTAAGAATTCTGCTGTAATTAGAATTACAAGCGTAGAAATTACAGTTTGCGTTAATAAACTTAAATCGTTAAGCATATAATTTACAAAAGCAGAACTAGAAGGTAACATAGATTGAAACCAGTTTACCAACACATCCCCCATAAAAAACCCGTAAATAACCAAAGCTATATTGTTACCAATAAGCATAGTTGCTATAAACTTAGAAGGTTTTGCTGTTAATTTAGTTAATACTTTTGCTAAAAATCCTTTTTGTTTTTTTTCAATTTCAATATGAATCTTATTAGACGATACATATGCAATCTCCATACCTGAAAAAAACGCAGATAGAATTAGAGATACTACGATAATGATGATTTCTGAATTCATCTAAATCAACTAGTGTTTATTATCGAATTTTTTATTGAATCTGTTCCTGAAGAAAAACACAAACAAAGCAGCTACTATAAGTATAACACGGCTATAATCTACTTTTCCTGTTAACATGTATATGTTCACAGCTTGATATATAAATATGGCCGCAAAAATTAAATAAACGTATTTAAAGAGTTTATATGCTTTATTCATGATAACATTTTAATTTGAAACAAAGGTAACGAATTATTCGTCAAGTGTGATGATTCCGTTAATTTCAAGAACTTCTGCTTCTTTAAAATTTACATCAGAATCGAAACCATTACCATTAATTAAATCCCCACCTGTTCTAAAGGTTACGGGTTGGTTGGTAGACAACCACTGTTTATTTTGATCGTAATATAATTGTTTAGCAAATAATGTGTCGTTGGTAGAAGTTGCTAAAACAACATTACCTTGCAAATCGATTACGCCTGTTTTATCGTAAGATATAGCGTAGTCGGCTAAAACGGTACTTTTATTATTTTCCTTGTCGTATAAATACAGATTAATTCCATCTGGAAATTCTGAATACGGAAACGCGCGGTTAGAATAATCGAACATTTTCGGACTAATTAAATTTGCTTTTAATTTACCCGAATCTGTATATTTTAAATTGATATTTTCTGCTATACCTACAGGTACATTTTCGGCAACTTCAGGTTTTAAATCTACAGCACACGAAAAAAACATGGTCATAGCAAATGCTATGACCATGAAATAAATTATATGATGTTTGTTGAACATATTATAAATTAGGAACTGTTACGCTAGCGCCAATCCAACAACCAATTTTAATAGTTTGACCTCCATTTCCTTCAGAGAAAATATCTGCTTTTTGTGGAGCACTAGCTCTATAACTAGTAGCCGATTGTGAAGCATGAGATTTTAAGGTTGGGTCTACACGACCTGCTTTAGAAGCTTCGTCTGCAGCTAACCAGAATACAGCACGTTTGTTAAATGTAGAATCTCCACAATCGTTAGCACTTGCAGCATACATTGATGCAATTTGTAAGTGAGGACGACCGTTAGAAGGGTTTAAAGTAAGAGCTTGACGGTAGTAGTTTCTAGCTTTAGAATACGCACCACTTCGCTTTAATTTATCACCAATTTTACTGTATAATTTAGCTTTCTTATAAGAATCTGTTTCTAAACTTAAAGCTTGCTCATAATATTTAAGCGCTTCACTACTCTTGTTTTCTTTGTCTTTTAAAATCCCTAAGTAGTATGCAGAGTTAGCAGAAGGTTTTAAATCGTGATATGCATTAACTAATTTAAAGAATAATGGATCACTTGTACATTCTTTCTCAGACATTTTACCAGCAGCTCTTTGTAACCAAACAGCATCTGTTTTATTTGCTTCGAAGTCTTTTTCGTATAATGGGATTAAGTTCTCACAGTTTGCACGCTCACCTAATTTTCCATCAATACTACCACCAATTTGATCGTATGCCTTTAAATAACTTTCGTAACGCTTCTTATAACTTATTTCTTTACTTTTTAAAGCTGTACCTGCTTCTTCTTTTGCAATTAATTTATTTAAGTCTTCAGAAAAAATTCCAACTTCTGTATCTACACGATCTACAACATCATCATATTTATTAAATAAATCTTGAGCAGTTTTTTGCTTGGCGTCATATAAATCTACCATTAAAGAGAAGTAAGTATATAACCCCTTTGGGCTTTTAAAATTTGCAGCATCTGTAGTATATGCTTTATCGAATGCGTTATACACTTCTAAATCAGACAACCCTAAGTCTGCTTTATTATCGTACATTAATTGTGCTTGATTTACTAAAACCTCTCCTTGAGTTGTTCTCCCTGGGAAGTTAGTGAATTCTTCATCCCAAAGTTTCATAAGATCCTCGATATACGCTTTCTTTTCTGCTCCTGTAGAATTTTCAATTTTGTAATCTAAAATCTTTTCTCCATCAATAATTATAGCTTTATTAAATTTAGGACAAGCATTTCTTACTTCCATCCACGGTGTGTAAGCAGCATCGTAATTCTTAGCTTTCACATACTCGTGAAAAATAGATAACTTGGTTGTACATTCTTCTTGACTTTGAGCAAAACCTTGTGTTAAGCCCAAACATAGCATTGCTACTACTAAAGTAACCTTCATTTTCATAATTTTCTTTTTTTTAGCGTAATAGTTAATCATATTTTCTTTTTACAAACCATCTATCGTTTAAAGATAAACCGATGCTAAAGTTAAAAAAGTTTTCCTGAATTAAACCATAATCTGTAGTTCCTCTTCTACCAAATTCAAATCCTAAGTTCGCATTTGAAAAAATTGTCCCCAATGGTAGTCCAGCACCAAAAGATATGCCAAACTCGTTAATCTCCTGACCATTAATAACTAAACCAGTTTTTTCTGTTCTAAAACCAGCACGATATACCACACGATTCCAGTATCCGTTAAATGCATTATATTTTGGAATATAAAATCCTCCAACAGATAACCCGAAAGGATTTTTATGCTCTACATCTCTTGGGTCTCTACCATCGTCAATACCAGTATCTGTAGGTCTTTCATTAAAATTACTTGTATTTTCGAAAGTGGTTTCTACACCAACAAACCAATGTCTTTCTTGTCCAATCCCTGTACCTATAGAAAATCTTGAAGCAAGTTCAACTTCTGTTTCTAACTCACCGTTATCTATTAATGTCTGTTCTCCATCTATAGTATTAACAACAGATTCTGTACCACCAGAATAATCTACAACAACTGTTGAGAATGTTCTAGAATTTTTAGATTTTATGGTATTAGAAGGGGCAAATGTTACAGAAGACACCCATTCAAACTTATCGTAAATACGTGTTTTATAGGTTGCACCAAAATTTAAACCTAATCCGCTTAAATCGGATCTATTATTTTGTCTGGTCTGATAACTTAATGGTAAACCATCTGCATCGTAAACGTAGTCGATAATGGTGTTTTTAATATTACCAAAACCATAACTCGCATCTACACCTACACTTAATCCTTTAGTAACTAAGTACGCTGCAGAAATATAAGCTTTATTTAAGCCTCCTTCTCCATTAAACTGACTTTGTAAATTTCCGTTATCGTAATTTGTTTCAAGTTTATAACCAACCGAAGAATAAGGCAGTAAACCAAAACCAAAACCAAATCTTCCAACAGGAAGTGATAAGGCAATATAGTCGAAGGTTGAAGAGCTCGCATCGTCTGAGCCACCTTGACCTTTTATAGTAGAATTTGTATGACTACCCCCAATAGCAAACTTAACTGGGCGGCCTTCATTATTATACATTTTTAAATTTTCTGAAGCATAAGATGCAGGATTTCGCAAGTTAACATGAATACTATCACTGTATATGCTAAGCCCTCCCATACTTTTATTTTCTACAGTTCCTTTAAATTTAAGGTTTCCAATACCGTAATATGAATAGGGTGAAGCCGTACCACCTTCTTGAGCATAACTATTAACTGCAAATGCAGCAATAAAAACTAATACAAGTTTTTTAATCATTCGTGTGAATTAAATTGTAAAATTGTGTTCAATCCTTCTAAAAGAAAATTCGAGTTCGCAAATATGCTACTTTTTAATTGCTTAGACAAGAAATTAGCATCCCCTCCTGTTAAAATTATTGTTAAAACTCCAAATTGTTCTTGGTAATTTAAAATACTTCCATCGATTTCATTTAATATTCCAAAAACAACTCCAGAGTGTATCGCGGCATTTGTAGAGTCTCCAATTATACTTGTAGGTTCTTCCGGTTTTAACAACGGTAATTTTGCTGTATAATTGTTTAAAGCCTTATATCTTAAATTTAATCCTGGCGAAATTGCTCCTCCATAATACTTCGATTCGGCAGAAACAAAGTCGTAAGTAATACATGTTCCCGCATCTATAACCAATACATTTTTATTCTTGTACTGGCTTACCGCAGCACTTACTAATGCTATTCTATCGATACCTAAAGTTTTTGGCGTGCTATATTGATTAAAAAACGGCACTGGAGTGTCATGATTTAACAACATCATATCGCAAGCATTTTGTATCGCAAAAACATCTGCTTCTGTTAAATTTCCAACCGAAGACATGATGCCTTTTTCTATATTTTGATGCTTTTCAATAAAATTTTCAAAATTTTTTAAAAAATTTTCAGCAGTCACTATTTTTTTATCCAAAATTCTATCCGCTTCAAAAACAGCAAGTTTCACGAAAGAATTTCCAACATCTATTATTAAATTCATATCCAAAATTAAAAATGCTAATTTACAAAAGCATTTTTTATTAAAAATGTTTTGGAGAACTAAAAAATGTGTGTATATTTGCACTCGCAATTACGCACTGGTGCCTTAGCTCAGTTGGTAGAGCAAAGGACTGAAAATCCTTGTGTCCCTGGTTCGATTCCTGGAGGCACCACCAGAAAACCCTGAAAACATTACGTTTTTGGGGTTTTTGTTTTTATAGCATCTTCTAAAACCATTTATTTAAAAGCTTTAATTCCACTCAGCTTCACGAATTAAGAGCGATTGTTGTGTGTTTACATTTTTACATTCTCGATTCCGCTCAAATACCATAAAAACATGGAGTTTTCACTAGTTAAAATACAACCTAGAAGAGTCGTTAAAAAATACACTTTGCTAATCTAAAGGAGCAAAGTCGAGAATCCCTTTGACAATCAACATGCAACTCTTATAGCAATAGTTTAAGAATGTCTACCGATAAGTTCAATACGTTTCTATTTAACAGAAATTAAACTATTTATCAATTCACACACCATTTTTAAGAATACACAGCTGCACTTCCTTTTAAGCTATATTTTATTTGAATTGAGCGCACCTCAGCACTTTAGCTTTATTATTTTTACCACAGAACTTTATTACAATCTACTCATGGCTATAATTGGTAACATTATTAAAAGTGTCATTCAAATTAAAGATACACTTACACCTGAATCTCATCCTGTTGAAAATCAGAAAGACGTTTTAAAATCGCTTTTAGAAACAGCTAAAGACACGGCGTTTGGAAAACATTATAATTTTGAAGCCCTTTTAGAGCAAGACGATTTTCAAACTCAGTTTTCTGAAACCATTCCGTATTTCGATTATAACAAAATAAATAATGAATGGTGGTATCGTTTACATGAAGACCAAAGCGATGTTACTTGGCCAGGTAATCCAGATTATTTTGCACTAAGTTCTGGAACTACAGGAAAAACAAGTAAACGCATTCCCGTAACTACAGACATGATAGACGCTATTAGAAACGCAGGTATTCAACAAGTGTTTGCTTTACACGCCTTCGACTTACCTCCAGATTTCTTTGAAAAGGAAATTATGATGCTAGGAAGCTCTACCGATTTAATTGAAAAAGAAAACCATAAAGAAGGTGAAATTAGCGGAATTAGCGCGAGTAATATTCCGTTTTGGTTCCGTGGCTATTATAAACCTGGGGAAGATATTTCTAAAATAGATGATTGGGACGAACGTGTAGAACGCATTGCAGAAAATGCCAGAAATTGGGATATTGGTGCACTAAGCGGTATTCCGTCATGGCTAGAATTAATGCTTAAAAAAGTAATTGAACATCATAACTTAAACAACATTCACGACATCTGGCCAAATCTACAAGTATACACCTCTGGAGGTGTTGCTTTTAAACCTTACGAGAAAAGTTTTAATGCCTTAATGGGGAAACCCATTACAGTTATAGACACCTATTTGGCTTCAGAAGGATTTATTGCTTTTCAAGCTCGACCAGAAACAACATCTATGCAATTGGTAACAGACAATGGTATTTATTTTGAGTTTGTGCCCTTTAAACCAGAGTATATATTAGAAGATGGTTCTTTAATTCCAGATGCGCCATCTATAACTTTAGCAGATGTAAAACTAGATGAAGATTACGTATTAATTATTAGCACCGTGTCTGGAGCATGGCGTTATATTATTGGCGACACGATTATGTTTACTGATATTGAACGTGCAGAAATAAAAATAACCGGACGCACCAAATTCTTCTTAAATACAGTAGGCTCTCAACTTTCTGTGAATAAAATGAATGATGCTATGCTTCATTTAGAGGAGCAATTCGATATGAAAATTCCTGAATTTACCATTTGTGCAAAGGAATTTGAAGACGGATTTTATCATTGTTGGTATATAGGTACAGAAGATACAGCTAAGGATTCTAGTAAAATAACAGAAGCCCTTGATAATTTTTTAAAGGATGCTAATAAAAATTATGCCGTTGCCCGATCCAAAGCGCTTCAAGGTTTAAAAGTAAAACTAATTAAACCCGAAATATTTTCCGATTGGAATGCAAAAAACAAAAAGAAAGGCGGACAAGTAAAAATGGAACGCGTTATGAATGAGGACAAGTTTAAAACGTGGGAAGAATTTGTAAACCAATAAGATTTATTGTATTTCAAGCTTTTTATCGCGCTCTTCAATTAGCAACATAATTTCTTCTGGAGATAGGTAATAACGTTTAATTCTATCTTTATAGCTATCAGGAATGTTAGCGTTATCTAGAATGAAGTTTTTTGTGGCAATAATATAATCTTCCATACCATGAATAATCGCAAACGAATCGGCATTACGCTCGGCTTCTCTTATAAATTTGCCTGAAAACAAGTATTTAAATCCAAATATAATAAGACCAAAAGTAGAACGATTCTGATAGTCGCAGATATGCCCTAACTCATGCCCTAACCAACCAATAATTACGTTAGACGGAATTAGTTTGGTTGAGAATTCGGAGTTTGATATTTTAATTTTCTTACTGATAAATATGACATAGCGTCTCCCCTTTTTTCCTTTTAATAAACTAGAAAATTGAGGTTGCGCTTGCATGGTCGATTTCTTGATTTCTTTTTTAAATCGGATATCAATCTCGACATCTTGCAATTCTGGATAAAAGGCTAAAGCAGCTCTAGCTTCTTTTTCTATAGATTCTGGTACAGTATGTTTATTTGAAATAGATACAGTAGGCATAGTTTGGGATTGAAATAGAATGACACTTAGAATTAAACAACATTTTAAAAGTAAAGTCTTCACGGTTCTATTCATTTGATGGCCTTTGAGCTGAAACCTCATTTTGAGTATTTCCTCCTAAAAATCCTTCAGGAAAATCCAAGGTGCGAATTGGGAATGGAATATTAATATCGTTAGCATCGAATTCAGCTTTAATTGCTATAATCGCTTCAGATTTCGCTTTAGCAACTTCTAATGCTGATGTAGATTTTATCCAAAAACGCGTTTCAAAATTAATAGAACTATCTGCAAATTCATTATACATAAATAACACTTCTTGCTTACTGGTTACCGCATCAAAGCGTTCCACAATGGTTTTCACAACTAAATCTCTTACAAATTTTAAATCGGAATCGTAATGCACACCACATGTTAAGATTACACGAGATTGTGCTGTGGTTGAATAGTTTTTTATAGGACTATCTACAACCATTTTATTTGGAATATACACCAGATTATTATCTGATTGTTTTAAGGTTACCGAACGTAAATCGATATTAGTAATCTCACCTTCGTAACCATTACTCTCTATCCAATCTCCATATTTAAAAAAGTGAATATAAGATAGCACCACACCAGAATAGAAATTAGCTAAAGCCCCTTGTAAGGCCAAACCAACAGCTAAACCTAATACTCCGGCACCCGCTAAAACAGTATTTAGAGCTTTATCTAGATTTAAGATTCCTAATACAATAAAAAGCCCAACAATTATAACAATAGCAGATACTAGCTTTGAAATCAAGTTTTTCATTGACCGTTGCATACTACTTCTATCTAATAATTTTAAAACGAGTTTATTAATCTGTTTCGACAGAAATAATACGAAAGTGAATACAATTATGGCGATAATAAAGTTCGGAAGTGCTAGAATAATACTATCGAACCAATGGTCTAGCTTAGATAACATCTTAGACCAAGCTTCTAATAATTTGTCTTTCATTTTACGAGTGTTCCTTTTTTATTTTAAGGGATTGATAAGGTACTAAAATAAATTAAAACCATTTAACGCAATCCGTTTTTATATAAACACCATCAAATAACCTCATAAAAGCCAAAAGGTTAAACCACAATTAGCAAAGCTATTTTACAACTGGTTTTACCGATTTTATTTAATTAATCGCTTAACAAGCGAACTTAATGTTAAACCTTGCACTAAAATTGAAAACACCACCAGCATATAAGTAATTACTAAAAACAACTCCCGATGCATTTCACTAGACAAACTTAAGGCTAATGCAATGGAAATTCCGCCACGCAAGCCTCCCCAAGTCATAATTTTATCGGTTTTAGGAACAAAATCTAAACGTTTCTCGAACATACTTATCGGTCCATATAACGATACATATCGGCTAATTAAAGCAATAGGAATTGCTAGTAATCCTGCAAAAATATAAGTCCACTGAAATTCTAAAACCAACATTTCCATACCTATTAAAACAAACAATATGGTGTTTAAAAGAATATCTACAAGTTCCCAAAATTTATCTACATAGTTTTCGGTAATTTCAGACATTGCCGATCCTCTTACTGTATCGTTACCAACAACTAATCCAGCTGTTACCATAGCCAAAGGTGCCGATAAATGAAATTCTTGTGCAATTACTGTTCCTACCATTACTGTAGATAATGTAATAATAACCTCTACATCGTAATCGTCTATAGATTTCATTAAGCGGTATGTTAAATACCCTAAAAGCAATCCTAAAACAACTCCACCTAAAACTTCACGTACAAATAATTCTATAACTTCAGAAACTTCAACGCCACCACCTCCTGTAGCACTAGCTATTTGAAAAATGGTTAAAAATACAACAACACCTACCCCATCATTAAACAATGATTCTCCAACAATTTTGGCTTCCAAATCTTTAGGTACACCTACTTTTTTAAGAATTCCAAGCACGGCAATAGGATCGGTTGGCGAAATTAAAGCTCCAAAGAGCAAGCAGTAAATTAAATCTACATCTAATCCTAAAAGCATTAAAACTCCATACATTAATCCGCCAATAAAAAAGGTAGAAAGCAAAGTTCCAACAGTGGCAAAAACAAAAACAGGCCAGCGTTGAATGCGTAATTGTTCGAAATTAGTGTGTAATGCCCCAGCAAAAAGCATAAAACTCAGCATAATATCTAACAAAACAGTTTCGAAATCTATTTCTGTAATTAACTTCCGTTCGGCCAACAACAGTGTTTTATCTATAGTACCAATAGCCAGTACAACCAAAGTAAACACTAAAGTGATAAACATTAAACCAATGGTATTTGGCATTTTTAAAAACCTCACATTTATATATCCAAAAACTGCAGAAAGAAAAACTAAGGTGGTAATAATTACAAAATAATCCATAGGTTGGTTTTAAGAAGACTAAAATAAATCATAAAAAAGCATATTAACAAGACCTTAGTAAATTCAATTTCAGAAAACAGTAAATTAGCTGTAAACTATAAAACAAACATCCGACTTATTATAAGGATTCCGATTTTTAAAAATTCAACAGAACTAAAAAATTTAATACCATGCAAAAAACATATTACGACCCAGCCGACTTAAAAAAATTTAGTAAAATATCTGAATGGAATGAAGAATTAGGAGAAAAATTCTTCGACTATTATGGTAAAGTTTTTGAAGCTGGCGCGTTATCTGAACGTGAAAAATCTTTAATAGCCTTGGCTGTTTCGCATACCGTACAATGTCCATATTGTATTGATGCTTATACAGGCGACGCATTACAACGTGGTATTACTAAAGAAGAAATGATGGAAGCTTTACATGTATCGGCAGCGATTCGTGGCGGCGCCTCTTTGGTACATGGTGTACAAATGATGAATAAAGTAAATAAACTAGAAATGTAAATTTCTGAACTTAATAAACATCTATTATTGATTACGGATACAGATAATTATTAACTGAGATTAATTTACCTAATTAAAGTCTGAGTCTTTAAATCGAATAGAATTCTAATATATTAGTATATTTTTGTTCAGATTGATTTAAGAAATCACAACACGATGATATTTTTGAAATAGTTTTAATCTGATAAAAAAAATCATCCCTTACGAGAACAACACGATACATGATGCAACAATCCCTGCATAAACGCGAAAATAAATTAGCCCAAAGCAACAAACAATTAGAAGTCCTTTCGAACGGTATTTTTAGAAACGGGGAATTACCCACATTTAAATCTAAACTTTCAGAAACAGGACAATCTCAACTTACTGCAGGCACTGTAGAAATTCTTCAAATTAATGTGGGATACATGTGCAACCAAGTGTGCGAACATTGCCATGTAGATGCTGGTCCAGATCGTAAAGAGATTATGACTCGAGACACTATGCAGCAATGCCTTGATGTTATAAAAACGACTAAAGCACATACTTTAGATTTAACTGGAGGCGCTCCAGAAATGAATCCTAATTTTAAATGGTTTGTAGAAGAAGCCTCTAAAGCAGGAATAAAAGATTTTATTGTGCGTTCTAATTTAACCATTATTCGAGCCAATAAGAAATATTACGATTTACCAGAATTTTTTAAAAAGCATAACATTCATGTGGTGAGTTCTATGCCACATTGGACTAAAGGTAAAACCGATAAACAACGTGGCGAAGGTGTTTTTAATCAATCTATTCAGGCTTTAAAAGATTTAAATGCCGTAGGCTACGGAATGCTAGGAAGCGATTTAAAATTAGATTTAGTTTACAATCCGTCGGGCGCCTTTTTACCAGCCAATCAAGCGGCGATGGAAAAAGATTTTAAGCATGCTTTACTAGATGATTTCGATATTCAGTTTCATCACTTATTTGCCATTACCAATTTACCTATCAGTCGTTTTCTAGATTATTTAATTGCTTCAGAAAATTATGAAGATTATATGTATGCTCTAGTTGAAGCTTATAATCCGCAAGCTGTAAAAAGCGTGATGTGTATTAATACATTATCGATAAGTTGGGATGGTTATTTATACGATTGCGATTTTAATCAAATGTTAGAACTACCCGTAAATAGTAACGTAAAACATATTTCAGACTATAATGAAGACCTACTAAATGGCCGACAAATTGTAACCTCTCAGCATTGTTATGGCTGTACTGCAGGTGCAGGAAGTAGTTGTCAAGGTAGCGTAATCTAAATTATACAAAAACATTTAAGATGGGATTTTTAACCAGCAACGACACAGAACATGACGATGAAGCCATAGCAACATTTCATTTTCCAACCTCTAAAAAAGCGCTTATTATTTTCGCTAGGAACCCGGAATTAGGAAAGTGTAAAACGCGATTAGCAAAAACTATTGGCGATGAAAATGCATTAGACATTTACAGAACACTACTACAACATACCGCTGATATTGCAACAGGAGTTAAAGCTGATAGCTTTGTATTTTATTCTGAGCATATTCATAAAAACGATACGTGGGATGACAATACTTTCAGAAAAAAATTGCAACAGGGTGACGATTTAGGTGAACGCATGAGCCATGCTTTTTCAGATTTGTTTCAGAATAATTACCAGAAAATTATTATTATTGGTAGCGATATTTTAGACTTAACTACAGCTAGTATTAATGATGCTTACAATCAATTAGAGCATCACGATGTTGTAATTGGCCCTGCAAAAGATGGTGGATATTACCTTTTAGGGATGAAAACATTGCACAGCAGTTTATTTGAAAACAAATCTTGGGGTACAGCAACAGTACTAAAAGATTCGCTTAAAAATTTAGAGAACAAATCGGTACATTTACTTGAAGAATTAAATGATATCGATACATTTGAAGATATAAAAGAATATCCTCAATTTAATAAATACAGTAAACATTATGATTAAGTACATAAACGAAACCACAGAATATTTACAAAACAGAGGTTTTGAAAAGCCTGAAATTGGTATTATTTTAGGCACTGGATTGGGAAAATTATTAGACGATGTTACTATAATTCACGAAGTGAGCTATAACCAAATTCCTTATTTCCCTACTGCAACCGTCGAATTTCATAAAGGAAAATTAATCTACGGCGAATTAGAAGGAAAAAAAGTTATTATCATGCAAGGCCGTTTTCACTTATACGAAGGCTATACTTTAAAAGATATTACCTATCCTGTACGAATTATGAACCAATTAGGTATACACACCCTTTTAGTGTCTAATGCTTCTGGTGCTGTTAACTTAGAATACGACAAAGGCGATTTAATGTTAATAGACGACCATATTAATTTACTTGGTGGTTCGCCACTAGCTTTTAAAGGGGTGTCTAAACTTGGTGAACGCTTTGCTGATATGAGCGCACCTTACGATAAAGACATTAATACTAAGTTTAAAGCCATAGCTAAAGCCCACGATATTACATTACGTGAAGGTGTTTACGCAAGTATGTTAGGACCGCAATTAGAAACACGTGCAGAATATAGAATGCTTAAAATTTTAGGTGCCGATGCTGTTGGTATGAGCACGGTTCCAGAAATAATTGTAGCCAATCACTTAAAGCTAAAAGCCGCTGCCGTTTCTGTAATTACAGATAAAGGTGACCCTGATAATTTACACCCTGTAGATATTAAAGAAATTATTGAGGTTGCTGAAAATGCAGAACCTAAAATGATTACACTGTTTAAAGAACTTATAAAAACACTTTAATTTTATAGTTAACTAAGAACATAATTAAAACACATACACATCTTGTTTTAGCTCAATAAATTTGGGACTAAAAACAAGATGTTTTTTATATGGAAAAATACATTGACATCATACAAAATTCGTATTCCGGATATTGGCGCTATTTAAAACACGAGCTCATATCTATTAACCATTGGGATAATTATTTCTATGGTCTTATCATTATTTCGTTAGTGGTTTGGGGATTAGAAATTGCATTTCCATGGCGCAAAAATCAATCTGTTTTTAGAAAAGATTTTTGGCTGGATACGTTTTATATGTTCTTCAATTTTTTTCTTCTTAATTTAATTGTCCTAATCGCGCTCTCAAATACAGTCTCCGAACTGTTTAACGATGCCCTTTCGGTAGTTGGATTATCACTTTCTAGTTTTCAATTTATTAGTATTTCAGAATTACCAAAAGCTCTCGGACTTTTTATCTTTTTTATAGTTAGCGATTTTGTACAATGGAACACACACAGACTTTTACATCGTATTCCAATATTATGGGATTTTCATAAAGTACACCATTCGGTTAAAGAAATGGGATTTGCTGCGCATCTCCGTTACCACTGGATGGAACCTGTACTTTACAAATCTTTATTATACATACCCATCGCCATTATTGGAGGTTTCGATGCACAGGACGTAGCCTTTGTACACTTTTTCAGTATTGCTATTGGGCATTTAAATCACGCCAACTTAGGCTGGAATTACGGTCCTTTAAAATACATTTTAAACAATCCTGAAATGCACATTTGGCACCATGCTAAAGAATTACCTCCACACTCTATTTATGGTTCAAATTACGGCATTACATTAAGCCTTTGGGATTATCTTTTTAAAACAGATTATATTCCGCATAACGGAAGAGATATAGAATTAGGATTTCATGACGACGACAAATTTCCTAAAGATTTTATAAGTCAGGAATTATATCCGTGGTCGCAAAAATCAGAAAAAAAGAAATCGTAATTAAGCACACCGCTCTCCCAAAATGTGGTTTATGTTAAAAACTAATAAAGTTTACTTAATAAAATTTTAAAGTGCATTCATCGTGTAGTGATTTCATCTACTTTCACACAAAACTACCATATGAAACACCACTACTTTTTAATCTTAACCTGTCTTATTTTTTGTTATTCGGGGGCAATTGCTCAAACAGAATTTCATGCTAGAGTTATAGACTCTACAACACAAGACCCTATTGCTTTCGCCACCATATCTTATAATAACACAACGGGTGTAATAAGTAACGATGTTGGCCAATTTCAGGTTCAAATTAACACCTCTATTACCGAACAAGACTCTTTATTTTTTAGTTGTTTGGGTTATGAATCTAAAATTTTGTCTGCTCAAACATTTCAAGATAGTTTGGTGTATTTAAATCCAAAATCTATTGAATTGAACGAAGTCATGCTGTTCAATAAAAATTATACAGTCGACCAGATTATTGAAAAAGTTGAAGATAATTTAGAAAAAAATTACAGCACTAATTTCGAAAAAAGCAAATTGTTTTTTAGAGAAACTTACGAATCTACTATTCTTAGAAAATCGATTAAAATAAAGGAATCTACAATTCCAGAATTTAATCAGGAGTTAACCGATAGTATTTTAAATGATGTACCTATACACTCCTCACAATACACAGAAGTTCTAGGTGAACTATACAAAAACAGAACAAACACAGATCAAGATACCATTACCAAGTTAGACATTTTAAAAGCTTCAGAATTATACGATAAAAACAATCAAATGACATTTGAAGCGTATGAAAAAAAACTAAATGCCATTGTTAAAAAACGGGTAAAACGCGACTCTTATTTTAAAATTAAATCTGGATTATTTGGCACAAAAACAGAAATAGATTCGTCCTTATTTCAAAGTGAAACAGATCAAAATGCAGAAGCCTTTTTAGAAGCTGAAAAGAAGAAAGAAGAAGACAAGAAAAAGAATTTCTTAAAATATCGAAAATGGACTGCAAACAGTATTGAAACAAACAGTTTTGTAAACAAGAAATCTTACTTAAACTGTATACACAAATCTAATCGTTACGAATTCGAACTAATAGACTATTCGTTTTTAAATGACCAATATGTATATAAAATTGAATTTAAACCCAAACGAAGCGAAGATTACAATGGTATTTTATATGTAAACACAGACGATTTCGCAGTAATTAGAATTGATTTTAAAAATGTAAAATCATTAAAAACTTTTAAATTATTAGGGGTTGCATTAGATGTGTATTTAAAACAAGGGAGCTTAATTTATGCTAAAAATGATGCAGGAACGTACAGTTTAAAATATGCCGAAATAGAAGGTGCAAATAAAACAAGTGTAAACAGACCTCTAAAAATTATAGAAAAAAACAAACATGTTAGTGGCCGCAGAAAACAAAACGAACTTTCTGCCGACATTAATTTTATCGTTACAAACCGTTACAAACGAGAAATGGTCGTTTTTGAAAACGAAACCATTACAGAAACCGACTTCAAGACTTTTAAAGAACAAGCAGACGTAAAACCTATTTACCTTCCTGCTTACGACCCCGAATTTTGGAAAGGTTATAATATTATTGAACCAAATCAAGCCATAAAGGCATTTAAAAGCATTGAAACCGAAGAAAATTAAAAATCTTCGAAAGGAATTTTATTTTATTCAGACTATTGAGGTTATTGCACAGGGATTTAGTAAAAATAAAGCTTACTAAATCTAATTGCATGAGGAAGAAATTATATCCAAATAACCCATTATATTTGCCTAGTATTTCCAGAACACCCAATATGTCCCTAATTAAAGTTATTATTCCGGCTTATAACGAAGCCGATTCCATTGCAAAAGTAATTCACGATATTCCTAAGAGTGTTCAAGAAATTATTGTTGTTAGCAACAACTCGACAGACGCTACCGAACAAAATGCTAAACAAGCAGGAGCAACTGTTTTAACCGAAACCAATAAAGGCTACGGTTATGCCTGTTTAAAAGGCATGGATTATATTGCTAAGCAAACTACAAAACCAGATATTATTGTATTTTTAGATGGCGATTATAGCGATTATCCAGAGCAATTAACAGAGCTAGTCGCTCCTATTCTAGAAGAAAATATCGATTTTGTAGTTGGTGCACGCGTAAAAAAACTGCGCGAACCAGGCGCGATGACCGTGCCACAAGAGTTCGGAAACTGGTTAGCAACTAGTTTAATGCGCTTATTTTTTAATTCTACATTTACAGATTTGGGGCCTTTTCGCGCTATAAAATACAGTAAACTACTAGAATTAAACATGTTAGACAAAACTTATGGTTGGACGGTAGAAATGCAATTAAAGGTTTTAAAGCAACACATGTCCTATCGTGAACTTCCTGTAAAATACAGAAATAGAATTGGGGTCTCAAAAGTTTCAGGGACAATAAAAGGTGCTATATTTGCAGGCATAAAAATTCTCTATTGGATTTTTAAATACAGTTTCAAAAAATGATTTTAGAAATTATTACAATTGCCATATACTCAACGTCTTTAGCATTAATATTCATGTATGCTTTAGCCCAGTTGAACCTATTATTTAACTATCTCGCTGCGCATAAAAAGAAGAGCCAATTGCCGCCTTTAGACCTTTCTAAAGATAAAGACGTACCAACTGTAACTATTCAACTACCTGTGTTCAACGAAATGTATGTTATGGATCGCTTGTTAGAGAATATTGCAATCATGGAATATCCAAAAGACAAATTGGAAATTCAAGTGCTAGACGATTCTACAGACGAAACCGTAAAAACAACACGCGCGCATGTCGAAAAATTAAAAGCTACAGGTTTAGATATTACGCATATTACGAGAACAGATCGTAGCGGATTTAAAGCAGGAGCACTTAAAGAAGGTTTAGAAATTGCAAAAGGTGAATTTATCGCCATTTTCGACGCCGATTTCTTACCAGAATCCGATTGGTTATTACGTACACTTCCCTATTTTAAGGATAAAAATATTGGTGTGGTTCAAACCCGTTGGGGGCATATTAACCGCGAATACTCATTACTTACTAGAATTCAAGCTTTTGCTTTAGACGCCCATTTTACTTTAGAACAGGTGGGTAGAAACAGTAAAGGCCACTTTATAAATTTTAACGGTACAGCTGGAGTTTGGCGTAAAACCTGTATTCTAGACGCTGGAAACTGGGAAGGCGACACCCTTACCGAAGACCTAGATTTAAGTTACCGCGCGCAACTTAAAAACTGGAAATTTAAATATCTAGAAGATGTAGAAACGCCAGCCGAACTTCCTGTAGTTATTAGTGCGGCACGTTCGCAACAATTCCGTTGGAATAAAGGTGGTGCAGAAAACTTCAGAAAAATGCTTAAACGCGTTTTAAAATCCGATAATATTTCTGGAAAAACAAAACTGCATGGTGTCCTTCATTTATTAAACAGTACCATGTTTTTAAACGTGTTTATTGTAGCCGTTTTAAGCATCCCGATGTTGTATATTAAAAACGAATATGCACATTTAAAACCATACTTCTACGTCATGAGTTTCTTTGTAGTAAGTAGTGTTATTTTCTTTATCTGTTATTGGTTTATGTATAAAAACATTTATGGCGGTGGAGTCAAAAACTTCATTAAATATATCGGTATGTTTTTTACGTTTTTCACAGTAGCCATGGGCTTTTCTTTACACAATTCTATTGCTGTTTTAGAAGGTCATGCAGGTAAACGAAGCGAATTTGTACGTACACCAAAATTCAATATCAGCACTATAAAAGACAGCTGGAAAGACAATAAATACATCAAGAAAAACATCTCTGTAAATGTCATTTTCGAAGGCTTATTAACCTTGTATTTCGCTTTTGGAATGTATAGCGCCTTTGTAGTAGGCGATCAGGGTGGCGATTTCGGACTGTTTCCATTCCACCTAATGTTATTTTTAGGTTTCGGCTATGTCTTTGTAAAGTCGGTAACGTCTAAAGCTTAAATACATTTGGGCGTTCCCCAAGGGGCGCGCTTTCCGTTACAATCTTTTGCAAAAAAGCAAAAGGATTTTCACTGCAATCCCTAACGCAAAAATCACGATAATTAGACCATTTTTCTTAAAAATCAATGACATAATAATCGTGATTTTTTATGGTTATAAGTATCTTTGTAATACAACGCTAACACGCAATCTAGCTATTAAATTTCAGAGATAATATGAAGGTATATAAACGTAAAAACAGATTATCCGCCCAAGAATATATAGACGGTGTATTAAGTGGAAGTCGCGTTATACTTTCACGTGCCATTACCATAATCGAAAGTAATTTAGAAAGTGACAAAGTCATTGCTAAAGAAATTATTCAGGCTATTTTACCGCACTCTGGAAAATCCATCCGCATTGGTATTACAGGCGTTCCTGGCGTTGGAAAAAGCACCTTTATAGAAGCTTTTGGTAAGCACTTAACTCAGTTAGGCCATAAAGTGGCCATTTTATCTATCGACCCGAGTAGTCAGCGTTCCAAAGGAAGTATTTTGGGCGATAAAACGCGTATGGAAGAACTCAGCAATAACGAGAATGCTTACATCCGTCCGTCCTCTACAGGAGACACCCTTGGTGGTGTAGCCAATAAAACAGGAGAAACCATGCTCCTTTGCGAAGCTTCTGGCTACGATGTTATTTTAGTTGAAACCGTTGGTGTAGGCCAATCGGAAACAGCAGTTCATGGCATGACCGATTTCTTTCTTTTATTAATGCTCGCAGGCGCAGGAGACGAACTTCAAGGCATTAAAAAAGGAATCATGGAAATGGCCAATATGGTAGTAATTAATAAAGCCGATGGCGATAACATTAAAAAAAGTGAAATGGCACGTTTGCAATATCAAAATGCCTTACATATTTTTCCGCAACCAGAATCAGGTTGGACTCCCGTAGTTACCAAAGCCTCTTCAACCAAAAACACAGGAATAGATACCGTTTGGGAACAGGTTTTAAAATACAAGGCACTTATAGACCAAAATGGTTATTTCCTCGAAAATAGAAATCAACAAAACATAAAGTGGATGTATAACAACATCAACGAAGAATTAAAACACCTGTTTTACGGTTCGCCAGAAATTAAAAGCAAGCTTTCCGCATTAGAGCATGATGTTGTATCTTCACACATATCACCCGTAAAAGCGGCTCAATCTATTATGGAGTCTTTTAAAAAGATAAGTAAAAAAATCTAAAATAAAAGTAATGTTATTCCACATTATATGGTGTATGTAAAGCAGTTAAACAAGTATACACTTTATCTCCGTTCACTACCGACAACTGAAGTTCATAAAGTCTTTGATTATTCGGAATCGTAAGATATAATTCTTTTTCATTACTAATTTGCTCTATAGCTAACCGATTCCCATACTTATCCTTCTTAACTAATAACCACTCATATTCCAAATCGCCTCGTTCTGGAATAATCCAATCATCATTTTCATTTAGTAACAATACATGATAAATAAGCACACTTTTAGGATACGCTAATTTCGCAGGTTTAAGAATATTAATTTTAAGGGCATCATTTACGCCTTTGTTACTTGAAGACGATAATGCATCATACTCAAAATAATCTGTTTTATACCTCCCTTTTCTATCTATTAAACCTTTAAAAGACACAACATTCATTTCATGTTGATCTTGCCAAGATGTGATAAAATAAGGAGTGTTAATATACGTTGAATCTAGCGATTTTAAGGCATTTACATCAATACTAGAAAACACATAATTAAGTTTCTTTGCTTTAAGATAAACTAAAGTTGAATCCAAACAAATATCTTCAACACTTACATTAACAATTAATCCTAATGTATAATTTAGTTTTATACGATTTTCTATTTTTTTAATATTAGTAATCGTTATATTGTTAAGGTCGATACTTAAAGTTATCGGTCTACTTTTATCAATTTTATTTATTTTATGCATTAAATTATTCAACCAAATTAAATACGCTTCTTGCTGTAGTTGTAATTCAGGTTTATCATAAAATTTTTTTAACCCCACAAGAACATCATTTTCAATCTCCCAGACTATAATATTCTTACGCTTTTTATATTTTTCAACTCTATTCAGCACCTTTTCTTCTAATACTTTAAGCTGTAAAGTATCTCTAATAAAATCAATTTGTTCTGGGATATGAAATCCATAACTAATATTTAAATTAAACTCAGCACTAATATTTAACACATTAATGTCGTAAACATCGTTTTCCTTATAACGGATTGTGTTTAACCCTAACTTCTTTAATGCTTTAAAATCTGATTCTAAATTCTTTCTACTTAACACATAATAACTTTGGTTCCAATTCTCCCCTTTTCTAAAGTTTATTCCTTTTATATTTTCTGGATATGAATTGAAATATTTTGTATTAGATGTATTATGGTTTGATTGAGATGTTGATAAAGCAGAAAAATCTGAACGTTTTTCCTCTCTTTTAAAATTCTTTGCAAACGATGGGTTAGGAATAGATATAGTCCAATCCAAATCTGAATTAGAATTGTAATTATCAGGTAAATTGTCATCTACTTTACTATTAAAAAAAACAATAGCTTGAATTTCTTCAAACTCATTGTGTAGAATATTAAATGCATTCGAAATCCAAAGATTTTGATTTACACCATTTCTTAAAGCTCCAAACTCTGAAATCATTACAGGTTTTTTTGGTAATTTTTTAAATTCATTATGAAAAGAATCATATAATACCTTAAAACTAAAATCTAATTCTGGCTGACTGCTCTTGGCATAATTTAAAATATTAGCAGAAACCCAATCTACATAAGCTTCACCTGGAAAATAGTCAATGACGTGCTCTGCTTTCCACGGATTCCAGACCCATATAACATTAGTTGCCTGATTTTTTATAAATATATCATGTACGTGAATCCAAGCTTTCTTAAATCTAATATCTGCATCTTCTTGATTATCGAACCAGGGGTAAAAGGGATTATCAAATTCATGAGCAAACCTTAAAAACACTGGTTTATTAATGGATTTAAATTTTAACGAAACTTCCGATAAATAATCATCAAAATAACCATCGTTAATCAAATCAAAAACATGCTCCCCTTGAATAGAATCTGCAGTAAAAGTATTTAACCAAGGTTCCCAAGTTATCATAGGTACAGAATGTCTGTTATATACAGAATCTAAACTACTTATCGAAAAATTCTTATCTATCTCTTTGTGCCATGGGTAATAAAACGAAACAATATCTATACTTTCATTAATAGTATATTCAAATTCTGATACTTGTTTTACATTTGTAATCCCGTCATCGAACTTAGGCAAGAAGGCTCCTAAATATTTCATTTGTTTTTTTTCAGTAATTTCAACGGGTAAACCATTTTTTCGAATAGCTTCTTTTTTAGATATTATGTAACCACACCACCCTAGAATGATTAGAACTACAAATACTGAAATTTTTGAGGCTATCGAGAACATATAATCTAAAATAACCTTGTAACCTCCTTTATTTTTCCTTTGTAAATAATCTTTAAAATAATAAGGCACACGTTTTTCATATGCAAATACAAGAGTAAAAAACATTAATAAAGCGTTCCACAATGCAAACCCTGCCATGACTATAGAAAAGGGTGTAAAATCTAGCTGCAAACCAATGACTATAGCAATTAAAGAAATAATACCTAAAATTATATTGGGTAACACCATACGAAAAGGAGTCTTCTCAAAATCTGATTTTATTGTAGGTAAATAAATAACTTGTTTTCCTATAAAATTAAAAACCACTCCAATAAAAAAGACCCACCACGTTACTTGAAAAAGTAACCCACCTAAAATATGCATTCCACGCTCTTCCTTATACACGACCCACTGTTGCACATAATAACGGATACAAAGAACGCATGTAATAATAGGAATGATCATTAATGCAAAATTTATGACATTTCCATACAATGGAGAAAAAGCGCCTAACAAAGAAAAAATTGGAATTAAGAAACTTAAGAGAAATATAAAACCCGATAAATAATGGAATGGTAAAATGGCATAGTGTAATTTCTGTCGCCAAGTAAATTTTTTAAATAATTTAGGATATTCTTTAAGTAATAATTCGAAAGTTCCCTTAGACCATTTTAATTGCTGCTGATAGTAAGACACTAAAGTTGCCGGGACCAATCCCTTAGTGTAAGATTTAGGAACATACACAGATTTCCAACCTTCGGCATTTAGTTTCATAGCCGTATGCATATCTTCAGACAACCCTGCCGCATGACCACCTATGCTATCTAATGCTGTTCTTCTAAATACACAATTAGCACCTATGGCATTAACTGTACCATAACTATTCATTCCCATCATGAGTGGTCCATAAAACTGGAATGTTTGTTGTGCTGCACCCTTAGCTACTTTAGATTCATCAATATTATAATAAGCTTGTACTGTTTGAACAAAACCAATTTCGTTATCCTCAAAATAAGGTATTATGTCTTCTATAAAATTTTCTTCTGGAATATGGTCTGGATCTAAAACAAGGCATAGTTCACCTTTAGCCTGTGCTAATGCATTATTTATATTTCCTGCTTTAGCATCCTTTCTATTATTTCTCGTAACATGAATAATTCCATTTTTTTTGCAAAAAGACTTTAAAAAAGGGTCGTTAGCTTCATCACATAAATACGTCGTATGTGGATATCTATTTTTTTCTATAGCTAATAATGTTTCTATAACCATCTCTATTGGCTCTCCTGGGAAATAGGTCGTTAAAACATCTACAGTAAACTTTTTATTAGAAACTGGTTTTTTAGGTATTGATATATTCCAGTAATGATACCATATATAAAACAGCCTAAAGCTATCAAAGAGAACCACACACACTAATATCCCAAATAGGAAAGGATTATCTATTAATTCTGGGTCTATAAACCAGTAAAAAAAATTACATACACTAATAACCCCTATGAAAATCATAAGTCTGAGAATAATATTTTGTTTTCTCGTTGGGGTTTTTAAATTATTATTTTCGGTCATTTAATTTCTAATACGTAAAATGGAATATTGGCAGTAGAAAAGTTATTATGCTTATCATAAATATTTACAAATAACCTATAAGGGCCTTCTTCATTAGGAACTATGAACGTTAAGATATTACTTGAATTAGTATTTAAAGAATCCAGAACCTTATTTAATACAGAACTTTTACTCCATCGTTGATTTCCCCATGCTTCTTTATGAATTTTCCAATCGAATTGAATTGTACTATCAATATTCTTATCTATAAAAATTTGAGCTTGTTTAATTTGATTTGGCTGAAATATTAAAGGATTCTTCTCTTGAGCTATTCTCCCATCGAGTTCAAATTTTTCAATTTTTGTTGGATGAAATTTTGATTCACTTTTTCCTCCCCAAATTGATTTAAGAGTATAATAACTTTCAGATTTTCTTCCTATACTATCAAAAATATTAAACCATGTAGGAGTCCCTTCTATTTTGCTTCCCCAATAAAATACTATACTTCCTAAAGTAGTTTCATCTGGTTTAATAAAATCTTCATACCTGTTTTTAATGACTTGGGCCTTTTCTGTACTATTTAATTCTAATAAAACATTCCATTTACTACGTTCTTCTTCCCAAGGACCATGAATACCCCACTCTGTAAAATAGTAAGGTTTTGATGTAAAAAATAGAGACGTTAAGCGTTCTAATGACTTCACATCTTTTAAATTCCCAAAAACATTTAAACCTATTATATCTAAATTAGGAGCATGCATATGCAAGCCTAAAGTTTGTTTTTTTGACGTACCACTAACACTAGTTCCAACCAAGTGATTGGGATCTTCTTCATGAATAATGTCTATTAATTCATTAAACGTTCTTATAAACTCATTTTTTTCTAATACTAATGGAAACCGAATTTCATTTCCTAAATTCCAAAACAATAATGCTGGGTGATTACTGTAACGACGAACTAGTTGACGTACGTCATTTTTTAATTTCAAGTTAAAACAATCCTTTAAATATGGATTATAAGAGGCTCTGGGTCTGGCCAAAGGGATATCAACAATGACGGCTAAATTTAAATCTTGAGCCTTATCTAAAGTTTCAGAGAGTTGTATTGTATCATACAAACGTAATGTATTCCCTCCTGCATTTGATAATTCATTTAAATATGGCTGCCCTCCCGCTCCTTTTATATAAAATGGTTTTCCATTTCTAAACAGTTGTAAACCAATATTATTTTTTCTTATAAAAACAGCTTTATCCTTATTACCTATTATTGAAACTGTTTTATTTAAATGGATATAAAAGCCCAAACATATAGAAAGAAAAAATACAAAAATTAAAAAAACTTTCTTCAAATTTTTATTAAATAAATCAAAGTAAATATAGTGTGTAAATAAAGATTTGTCCGATAATTATCTATGAATAACTTTTTAAACAGATTAAAAGCTTCTATCTCTTATCTGTTCATCAAAAAACACAGGAATAGATACCGTTTGGGAACAGGTTTTAAAATACAAAGCACTTATAGACCAAAATGGTTATTTCCTCGAAAATAGAAATCAACAAAATATAAAGTGGATGTATAACAACATCAACGAAGAATTAAAACACCTGTTTTACGGTTCGCCAGAAATTAAAAGCAAGCTTTCCGCATTAGAGCATGATGTTGTATCTTCACACATATCACCCGTAAAAGCGGCTCAATCTATTATGGAGTCTTTTAAAAAGATAAGGTGATTTAAAGACCACTTTTTTATGAGACTTTATCGTTGCTTAATACTTGCTATAATCTTTTTGTGTAATCAATCTATTTATGCAACCGACATAGATAAACTCAAGCAAAATCTAAAAGACTTTTATTTACTGGAAACTATTAGTGATAATGAAGTGGAAGCTTTACTTAATAACATGTCTACAGATTTTTCTTTTCCAGATATCGATTACACCTTGCATCGCAGAAGTAATTGGACACCTAAACAACATCTTACAAGATTAGTGTCTTTAGCAATTGCTTTTGAAGATGTAAATAGTAAATTTTATAACTCAGATACATTGGCTACGACTATAGTTGGCGCTTTAAACTTCTGGAGTTATAATAATTTTTATAGCGACAACTGGTGGCTTTCAGAAATTGGTATTCCTCAAAACATTGGTCCTACTCTAATACTTTGCGAATCTATTATTCCAGATTCTACAATGACGAAGTCCTTAAAAATTATGGATAAGTCTAAAATATACATGACTGGGCAAAATAAAACGTGGCTTAGCGGTAATGTGTTTATGCGTGAACTCTTACGCGCAAACGACACTTTAATTCGTACTGCTGCCAATACCATTAAGTCCGTATTGATTCCATCTGCACCTTACCAAGAAGGTATTCAGCCCGATTATTCGTTCCATCAACATGGTCCCCAACCTCAGTTTGGAAATTATGGTTTGCATTTTGCCGAAGACATTATTAAATGGATGTTTATTTTCAAAGAAACAGATATTGCCTTCTCCTCGCAACAAGTAGACTTAATGCGTAATCTCATGTTCGAAGGACAACAAAAAGTAGTCTATAAAGGTAACTACGAAATATTAGCAACCGGACGACAAATTTTTCCTGAATTTGTAGATGGTAAAAAATATCGCGGACCAAAATCCAAAGGTGATTTGTACCAAAGTTTAGAGAGAAAATTTAATCTTTTCGACAGGCATAATAACCCCAAACATGCTCCTAGTGAATATATACATTTTCGTAATTCAGATTATAGTTTATACCGAACAGACACCTTTTTCTCAGCCGTTAGAATGTCGTCTCAACGCGTTATCGGAGCGGAAGCTGGAAACGGAGAAAATCAACTTGGATATTACTTAGGCGATGGCACGCAGTTAATTTATCGGACTGGGAACGAATATGAAGGTATTTATCCAGTCTGGGACTGGAAAAGATTACCAGGTACGACTACAGTACAAGACACCGCTAAACTTCCCGTTTTAACTTGGGATGGTTATAAAAACAACTCCTATTTCACGGGTGGATTAAAAGGTAAAAAAGTAAGTCTTACGGCGTTTAAATACCGCAGAGATAGTCTGCAAGCAAATAAATCGTACTTTTTTGTAAACAATAAAATTTACGCTCTAGGCTCCGGAATTTCTACCAATAGACACTTTAATGTAACCACAACCGTAAACCAAAGTTTAAAACAAGGGCCAATTATTGTAAATAAAAATAAGGCGATTATCTCCTCGGTTTGGCATGATAGTATTGCTTATATAAATTTAGGTAAGCAACAATTCCATGTGACACACGAGACACAAACTGGCAGTTGGAAAAGAATTTTAACTTGGCATTCCGATAGTCTTATTTCTAAGGCCGTCTTTAATTTAGAAGTGAATCATGGGCTTCAACCTATAAATGAAAAATATGCCTATGTAAGCGTTGTAGGTGTATCTAAAGACGACGTTAATAAGGTTATTGAAGATGAATTAGGGCACATAATAGCACACACCAATAAAGTACACGCTATAAGTTTTAATAACGGACAAACCATTTCAATTAGCGCGTTTGAACCTTGTGAGATTAAAATAGGAACGCATCAGAAATTAAAAATAAAATCTCCGTGTTTACTCAGTTTAACAAAACAAGAACGAGGTTGGCTCATTGAAGCTGTAGACCCAACACAACAATTATCTAAATTATCTTTTGAAATTAGCGGTAAATATACGCTTCAGAATCAAGGAAATTCTAAAATAAAAGGAGATATTACAGTATTTGATATCGTTACTCCAGAAAGCGTTTATGAAAAAGGAAAAACGCAGACAGTTTATTTAGAACAAAAATAAAATGACGTATTCTTCAATCCAAAAGTCTTACTCTAAGAAATATTAACCCCATTACCGACACACATCAGTAATGGGGTTTCTCAACAAATCAATACTTAAATTAAGCCTCTTCGAGCTCTAAGTATTTTTCTAATATAGTTATCGCTGATTTAGAAATTACGGTACCAGGACCGAAAATTGCAGCCACTTTATGCTCTAATAAATAATTGTAATCTTGTTCCGGAATAACACCTCCAGCAAACACCATAATATCTGGACGACCTAATTTAGCAAGCTCATCTATTAATTGCGGAATTAAAGTTTTGTGTCCCGCAGCCAGACTTGAAGCGCCTACAAAGTGTACATCGTTTTCAATAGCTTGTTTCGCTACTTCTTCTGGGGTTTGAAATAAAGGTCCCATATCGACATCGAAACCTAAGTCAGCGAAACTAGACGCAACAACTTTCGCACCTCTATCGTGGCCATCTTGTCCCATTTTAGCAACCATAACACGCGGACGACGCCCTTCAATTTCAGCAAATTTATCGGCTAATTTCAAAGCTTGAGCAAACGTACTATCATCGCTAACTTCCTTACTGTATACACCACTAATAAGTTTTGTATCGGCTTTATGTCTACCAAAATGCACTTCTAAAGCATCAGATATTTCACCAAGTGTTGCGAAGTTTTCTGCGGCTTCAACAGCCAATTCTAACAAGTTTCCTTTTCCTGTTCCAGCACAATCGGTTAAAGCTTTAATTTTTGCATCTACTACAGCTTGGTCCCTATTATCTCTCAGTTTTTTAAGACGTGCGATTTGAGAATCTCTAACTACAGAATTGTCAACTTCTAAAATATCGATAGCCGATTTTTCGTCGGTTTGAAATTTATTCACACCCACCAAAATATCCTGACCAGAATCTAAACGGGCTTGTTTTCTAGCCGAAGCTTCTTCAATACGCATTTTAGGCACTCCGGTTTCAATGGCTTTGGCCATACCACCTAGTTCCTCAACTTCTTCAATAAGTTTCCATGCTTTTTTAGCAATCTCTTTGGTTAAATACTCCACATAATAAGACCCTGCCCAAGGATCTACAGCCTTAGTCATTTGGGTTTCATCTTGAATATAAATCTGAGTGTTACGTGCAATTCTAGCAGAGAAATCTGTTGGTAATGCAATAGCTTCATCCAACGCATTGGTGTGTAAAGATTGTGTTCCTCCCAAAGTTGCAGCCATAGCTTCTACACAAGTTCTAGCCACATTATTAAATGGATCTTGCTCACTTAAACTCCATCCAGAGGTCTGACTATGCGTACGTAACGCCATAGATTTAGGGTTCTTTGGATTGAATTGTTTTATAATTTTCGCCCACAACATACGAGCTGCACGCATTTTAGCAATCTCCATAAAGTGATTCATTCCCACAGCCCAGAAAAATGATATTCTAGGTGCAAATTCATCAATTTTTAATCCTGAAGCTAAACCGGTTCTAATGTATTCCATACCATCGGCCAATGTGTATGCCAACTCAATATCGGCAGTAGCACCTGCTTCCTGCATATGATATCCACTAATGGAAATAGAATTAAACTTAGGCATGTTATTGGTGGTGTATTCGAAAATATCACCAATAATTTTCATAGATGGCAATGGCGGATATATGTACGTATTACGCACCATGAATTCCTTTAAAATATCGTTTTGTATCGTTCCGCTTAATTGATCTAATGCTACGCCTTGTTTTTTGGCTGCCGCAATATAAAACGCCATAATTGGCAATACGGCTCCGTTCATAGTCATGGATACAGACATTTTATCTAACGGAATTTGGTCGAATAAAATTTCCATATCAAGAATAGAATCTATGGCAACTCCAGCCTTACCAACATCTCCCGTTACTCTGGGGTGGTCTGAATCGTATCCACGGTGTGTCGCTAAATCGAAAGCCACAGACAATCCTTTTTGACCTGCTGCAAGATTACGTCTGTAAAACGCATTAGATTCTTCTGCAGTAGAAAACCCTGCATACTGACGAATAGTCCAAGGACGCAATGCATACATAGCGCTATACGGCCCTCTAGTAAACGGTGGCAACCCAGAAACAAACTGTAAATGTTCTGCATCGTCAATATCGTCTTTAGAGAAATGTGTTTTCACCGGAATACCTTCTGGTGTATTCCAAATGGCTTTATTATCTGAAGGCACTGCCTGTTGTTTTACTGCAGTGTCTAATGTTATATTTGAAAAATTTGGTTTCATGTGTTTCTTTTTTTGTTAATTCAATGGTCACATGCTATTTATAATACCTCAACATGAAGGTTTTATAAATGTCACACCGCTTCTTTACTATGTTTCTGAACTTTACGCTGAACGTTAGAAATTGTAAGTATTACATCCGATTTAATATGAATGCAATCATCTAAACCTGCTTTTATAAGTTCGTCTAAAATTCCTACAGGATTCCCCGCTAATAAAAGCACTTTGTCACTATTTATCGCTCTAAAGGCTTCAACAAAAGCTAAAGCATAAGCATCGTAATCTGAATCCGAACTACATATAACCACCACTTGAGATGCAGATTTGGCACTAGCTTCGGCAGCTTCTTGCGCACTTTCATAACTTTTTTCTTGCCATACTTCAAATCCGCTCACGCCTATAAAATCGTATGCAAATGCGGCTCTGGCTTTTCGCATGGTTAGGTTTCCAAAACTTGTAAGTTCTACAATTGGTCGTCTTCCAGCTTCTGTAACAATATCTTCAGACACTTTACGTAAGGCTTCAATTTCTAAAGATGCTCGACGTGGTGTTAATACTTTAGAATTCACTTCTGCTCCTGCAAATAACACATCGGCATTTAAGTGTTCCATTAGGTTTGGATACTTATTAACTCCAACCATTGGCAAACGTCTCTGGCTAATTAATTTTATTTTAGTCTGACGAATTTCTGCAATTTGCTGCTGAATTTTTTCAGCTTCAAAAGCAGTATAGAATCCGCCATCTGCTTCAATCGCTTTAAATAATTCTAATGCTTTTAAGGCCACTTGCGTACTCACTTCTTCAACATAATAAGACCCATCTACAGGATTAGCCACTTTTCCGAAGTAAGATTCTTCTTTTAAAATGGTTGTAATATTTCCTGAAATCCGACTTGAAAAATCTGAAAATTCATTGAATTCTTTATCGTAAGCATCGACTAGAACCCCATCTACATTTCCAAGAATAGCCGACATGGTTTCTGTTGTTGCACGTAACATATTGGTATGTGCATCGGTGACAGATTTGGTCCAAACAGATGTTTTTGCCGTTAATGTAAACTTGAAATGTGTTACTGCGTACGTTTCAGCTATTTTGTGAACTAAACTATTTAAAGCCCTGTATTTACCCATTTCAACAAAATATTCAGAGCCAATAGCCAATTGAATATGTAGCGTATTAAATACCGTTTTAGCGTTGACATTGTAGGCTTCTAATTGCTCTATAACGTGTACCAAAGCATTAAAAGTGAACGCGATTTCTTGAACTTGATTTGCACCTGAATCTAAAAATGCAGTTCCTGAAATACTCACGGTTTTAAAGTTTGTAAATCCTGTTCCTAAATCGATTACCTTAGATAATGTTTTAAAAACTGGCCCCTCTAAACGTCCTGTAGTCACATAATTTGAAACAACACCAAGGTCGAAGTATCCATTTAAATTACTTTTATCTGATACATTTTGTTCTGCATAAGCAAAGAAATTTGTTGCAAAGGCTAACGCATATTCTCCTAAAACAAAAGATACTGTAATGGTATTTAAATCGATACTTTGTAACAAAGTGGCCACATCGGTTTCCGTTTTTATTTGAAACACCAATCCGTTTATACCTTCCTTAATTGCTTTTAAAGCCAAAGTATTTCCTTGTGCTGCTGAAGCGACCTCGACACTTCTATAATTGACTAATGCCTGAGCATTTTCACCTGTGTTTTTAAGATATTTTATAGAGTCTTCGGTAGTATATAAAGGCTGAATATCAATCCCGTTTAAATTTCTCCAAACTAATTTTTTATTGAAATCTCCACCTTTTAAATCTATGTTTACTTTTTCCAACCAAGCGTCTTTTGTCACAGGACCAAACTCGGAAAAAAGTGTTTTATTTTTAGTACTCATACGATGTGTATTTAGTGTGATTAAATCATAACGCTACTTCCGAACCTTTCAAAAATAGCTTTATCTAATTCTTCTCTATAGTCAGGATGCGCAATGTCTCTTAAGGCCATGGCACGCTGTTTTAAGGTTTTACCAAAAAATTCGGCGACACCATATTCTGTAACGACATATCTGGCATGCGCTCTAGTGGTAACTACACCAGCACCAACTCTTAAAGTTGGAACAATTTTAGAAACCCCTTTTAAAGTTCTAGAATTTATGGCAATTATAGGTTTCCCGCCTTCAGACAAGGCTGCCCCTCGCATAAAGTCCATTTGTCCGCCAACACCAGACAACATTCGTGTCCCGATAGAATCTGCACAAACCTGCCCCGTAATATCAATTTCTATAGCCGAGTTTATTGCGGTTACTTTCGGATTCTGCCGAATTACAGCAGTATCGTTAACATACGCAATATCCAACATTTCAATCTCAGGATTATCGTCCATAAAATCGTAAAGTCGTCGCGTTCCCATTGCAAATCCAGATACAATTTTATTTGGATTTACTTTTTTATGGGCCCCATTCACGATACCCTTCTCCACCAAATTTACGATTCCTTCAGAGAACATCTCGGTATGAACGCCTAAATTTTTGTGATTAGTGAGGTACGTTAATACCGCATTAGGAATACCTCCAATTCCCATTTGTAAGGTTGCGCCGTCATCTATAATTCCGGCAACATTTTTACCTATGGCTTTTTCTTCTTCTGAAGGTGCCACAAATTTCATTTCGTAAAGGTCTTCATCAACCTCAACACAAGCTGAAAATCGGCTAATATGCACAATGGCATCTCCGAAAGTTCTTGGCATTTTAGGATTAATCTGGGCGATAATTGTTTTTCCCCTTTCAATACCTGAAATTACAATATCTACAGATACACCTAACGAGCAAAACCCGTGCTTATCTGGTGGCGACACATTAATTAAAACAACATCTAAGTTCATATATCCTTCACGAAACAAACTTGGAATATCACTTAAAAACACCGGTATATAATCGGCTGTAATTCCAATCATCTTTCTTATGTTTCCTCCTATAAAAAAGGCACTCGTATAAAAACTATCTTTTAATTCTGGCGCAACATATCCACATTCGCCTTCTGTATGTAAATGCACAACATTTACACCTCGCAATTCTGGAGCTCTAGCTACCATTGCTTTAATTAACGCTTGAGGTGTTGCCGAACCACCTTGAATTAAAATGCGATCTCCCGATTGTATTAATTTTACTGCATCTGCTGCAGACATGTTATTAGGAATGTTCATAATCTTAATGTTTTAAATTGACATGACGATTAACTTATTTTATCCGAAAAAACTTAGAATAATACCCGCAGCAATTGCCGAACCAATAACACCAGCAACATTTGGTGCCATAGCGTGCATTAATAAGTAATTCTGCGGATCTGCTTTTAAACCTTCTGCATGTACAACACGTGCACTATCTGGAACGGCAGACACCCCAGCAGCTCCAATTAACGGGTTAATTTTTTCATCTCCTTTTAAGAATAAATTCATAAACTTAGCAAACAACAATCCTCCCATGGTAGCAATTACAAATGATATCGCTCCTAAACCGAAGATTAATAATGAATCTTTAGTGATAAAGATATCTGCTTGCGTAGATGCTCCCACGGTAACCCCTAGAAGGATGGTTACTATATCTATTAATTTAGTACGTGCTGTATCTGCTAAACGTTCTGTTCTTCCAGATTCTTTTAATAAATTTCCAAAGAATAACATTCCTAATAATGGCAATGCACTTGGAGAAATAAACGTGGTTAACAATAAAGCCACAACTGGGAAAATCATTTTTTCTTTTTGAGAGACAGCTCTTGGCGGTTTCATTCTAATTAAACGCTCTTTTTTAGAGGTAAGCAGTTTCATAATTGGCGGCTGAATGACCGGAACCAATGCCATATAAGAATAAGCGGCAATAGCGATAGGTCCAATTAAGTTTTTAACCGTTGTGCCGTCGGGTAAAACATTTATACCATTCGCTAATTTAGACGATAGGAATATGGCTGTAGGCCCATCTGCTCCTCCAATAATTCCTATTGCTCCTGCTTCTGGTAAATTAAAACCTAAGTAAAGTGCTCCTAAAAATGTTGCGAATACACCAATTTGAGCAGCACCTCCTAGAAGCATTAATTTAGGATTTGCAATAAGCGACGAGAAATCTGTCATGGCACCAATGCCTAAGAATATTAGAGGCGGATAAATACCTTTTACCACTCCAAAATATAAATAATTTAACACCGAACCTGTTTCGTAAATTCCTGTCTGATTTCCGGCGACAAAAGGAATATTTCCTATAATAACACCAGCCCCAATAGGAATTAATAGCAACGGTTCGTAATCGAATTTAATGCCGAGGTAAATAAACACTATACCAATAATAATCATGATGATATTCCCACCAGCTGCATTAGCAAAGCCTGTGTATTGATAAAACTGCTTGATACCGCCTAAGGCTTCAGAAACAAAACTTCGTTCTGAATAATTGTCTTGTGTAGATACCGAAGTTGTTGCTGTCGTGTTTGTTGCCGAGCTAAGACTTAATCCTAATGCAGGTCTGATAAAAACTAGCAAAGACAGCACTCCAAATATTAATATTACTTTCTTCATTTTTTTCTGTTTTTAAACATCGTAATACATTTAAAACTAAAATGTACACGTCTGTTAATGCCTATTCTAATTCTATCATTACTTCACTCTGTAAAACTTGCTGTCCGACGGTAACGTTAATGGCCGATACGACTCCCGATTTATCAGAAGTAATGTTATTTTCCATTTTCATAGCTTCTAGCACAAGTAATAAATCACCAGATTTAACGGTGTCTCCAACTTTTACATTTAGACTTAAAATAACACCAGGAATAGGCGCTGTAATTTTTGTACTTCCAGAACCTGAGCTAGGATTTTTAATTTTAACAGGCTCTGGTGCGGCTTTAGATGCTGTGCGAACAAGCGTTGGTGTTTTAACCGTTTTAAGTTCCTCCTTCATTTTAACCGAATACTTGGTCCCGTTTACCTCTAAATCTATAATGTTATTTTCTTGCGAAACAATTCTAACACTATAACTGTTTTCATTTATATTGAATGTGAAATTTTTCATATTTTGATGTCTTTAAATATTCAAAAAAATTAACCTTTAACTACCGCTTATTATACACGCTGTAAATTTTAGAACTCCAAGGTGAGTAGGCTTTACGTGCTTGTTTAATAGTTAGTATTGCATTTTCGTGATCATGTTGTTCGTTTAAATGCAAGTGGATAGCAGTAGAAATTGCTGCAGCAATTTCACCAGTAAAATCTTCATTTACTTTAGGCGAAATCTCTGAGATTTTTCTATCTGGACCTTTAGAAATAAGCTTATATATATAAAGCATTAAAGGCAAGGCGTATTTAAAGAATAAGGTTAAAATAATTAACCCCGTAAACACAATTAATAAACCCGTTACCAATACAATATAACCTTCCTCAATAGGGTCTACAGGAATTGCTTCTTTAACTTGAATTAATGTTAATAGGTATCTCATTACAGTGGAATATTAGAATGTTTCTTTGGAGGGTTTACCTCTTTTTTATTCGCTAACAACTCTAGAGCTCGTACAATTCTAAATCGTGTATTTCTAGGCTCGATAACATCGTCTATAAAACCATATTTTGCAGCCACATACGGATTAGCAAATTTGGTATTGTACTCATGTTCTTTTTCGTTGATATAAGTTTGTTTCTCACCAGCATCTTCTATTTTTCTAATATTAGACCCTTCTAAAACCTCTACTGCTCCTTTTGCTCCCATTACCGCAATTTCTGCAGTTGGCCAGGCGTAGTTTAAATCGCCTCGTAATTGTTTACAACTCATTACATCATGAGCTCCACCATACGATTTCCGTAATGTTATGGTTACTTTTGGCACAGTAGCTTCACCATAAGCGAATAGTAATTTAGCCCCATGTAATATGATTCCTGAATATTCTTGCCCCGTTCCTGGTAAGAATCCTGGTACATCGACTAAAGTGACAATAGGAATATTAAATGCGTCGCAGAATCGTACAAAACGGGCGGCCTTTCTAGACGCTTCGCAATCCAATACACCTGCATAATATTTAGGCTGATTAGCCACAATACCAACAGAACGCCCATTAAATCTTGCAAATCCAACAACTATATTTCTAGCATAATCTCTATGTACTTCTGTAAATTCGCCATTATCTGTTAGTATAGAAATAACATCCACTATATCGTAAGGCTGATTGGCATTTTCTGGAATAATACTATTTAAAGCATCGTCTTTTCTATCTATTGGATCTATACACGGAATTGAAGGTGCATCTTCTAAATTATTAGATGGTAAATAGCTTAATAACTTTCTAATTAGCAATAAATTTTCTTCGTCATTATCGGCTAAGAAATGAGACACTCCAGATTTTGTAGAATGAATTTTTGCACCACCTAACTCTTCTGTGGTCACTTGTTCTCCTGTTACCGATTGTACAACTTTAGGTCCTGTTACAAACATATAACTGGTTTGATCGGTCATGATTGTAAAATCTGTTAATGCCGGAGAATATACTGCTCCACCTGCACAAGGTCCTAGTATTGACGATATTTGTGGAATAACCCCAGATGCCATTATATTTCTTTGGAAGATTTCTGCATATCCAGCAAGCGATCTTACACCTTCTTGAATACGCGCTCCTCCACTATCGTTAAGTCCAATTACAGGTACACCTATTTTCATAGCCATATCCATAATCTTACATATTTTTAAGGCATAGGTTTCAGAAAGAGACCCTCCAAAAACTGTAAAATCCTGAGAAAACACATATACAATTCGCCCATCGATGGTTCCGTGTCCTGTAATGACACCATCAGACAAATACACTTGTTTATCTAATCCGAACGATTTTGTTCTGTGTGTAACAAACATGTCAAATTCTTCAAAACTATCATCATCCAATAAAATATCGATTCTCTCACGAGCGGTTAATTTTCCTTTAGCATGTTGGGAATCGATACGCTTTTCTCCACCACCTAATTTTGCTTTTGCTCTTTTTTCAATGAGCTCATTAATTTTTTCTTGATTTGCCATTGTACCTGTTTTACTTGTGTGATCACTATTTATCTTTTGAACAAAGTTCTGTAAGTACGCCTTGAGTAGATTTAGGATGAAGGAACCCGATGTTTAATCCTTCTGCGCCCTTTCTAGACGTTTTATCAATTAAAGTTACACCACGTTCTTCGGCTAATTTTAAGGCTTCAGTAGAGTCGTTAACAGCAAAAGCGATGTGATGCATCCCTTGTCCCTTTTTGGCTATAAATTTGCCTATTGGACCATCTGGAGATGTACTTTCTAATAATTCTATTTTAGTTTGCCCCACCATAAAAAAAGCGGTTTTAACTTTCTGGTCTGCAACTTCTTCAATAGAGTAACATTTTAACCCTAAGACACCTTCATAGTACTTTATAGATTCTTCTAAATTTTCTACTGCAATTCCGATGTGCTCAATATGTGAAATATTCATTTTTTAGTTGTTTATTACGGTTAATTAATAATGTACTATACAAAATTACGCTTTGAATTAAAGATAATTTATGATAGTTATCATGTAAAACAGGCCAATTGACATAGCGATTTCAAACGTTATAAATTACACAATTAACTGTTATACAAGAAATTAAATCGATTACAATTTTATTATGACTGCAAAATATTCTGTTAAAAAAACGCCAATAATTTGGATATCACTTTTTCTTAGCCTAATCCTTTTGTACACCATTTTTGGTTATCATTTAGAACGTACAGAATATTTTAAGTTAATTAGTCTTTATGTCGCATTATTTTTTGTGAGTTTTAAAATCGTGCAGCTAAATAACAAGAATATTAATCTATTACTTATCATTTCACTATTAGCCCGATTTGTATTCTTAATGGCCATACCAAATTTGTCTCAAGATTTTTATCGTTTTATTTGGGATGGTCGGATGATTTTTGAAGGCTTTAATCCTTATTTGCACACCCCAGATTCTTTTTTATTAAAAGGTATTTTCCCTGTAGCTGATGCACAAATTTTATATAATAAAATGGGACCGCTTAGTGCGTCACACTTTACTAATTACCCACCTGTAAGTCAGTTTTGTTATTATGTAGCAGCCCTATTTGCTAAGAATTCCATTTTAGGACCGGTAATCGTGATGCGAATTTTAATTATTTTGGCCGATTTGATGACGTTTTACTTCGGAAGTAAACTTTTAAAAAACCTCAATCTTCCTGCTCATTATATATTTTGGTATATTCTTAATCCATTTATTATAATAGAACTAACGGGTAACTTGCATTTTGAAGGGGTTATGATTTGCTTTTTTGTAATGAGTTTATATCTATTACAAAAACTAAAATGGCAATGGGCTGCAGTTGCTTTTTCACTATCTGTAGCAACCAAACTAATACCTTTAATATTCCTGCCTTTTATATTTAAATATCTAAAACTGAAAAAAGGATTTATGTTTTGCGCCATTGTTGGACTACTAAATATAGCTTTATTTCTTCCGTTTATAAGTTCAGAATTTATCACGAATTATGCAGAAACTGTTGGCTTGTGGTTTAAAAACTTTGAATTTAATGCCAGCCTATTTAACATCGCTAAATCTATTGGATTTAATATAACCGGACATAACGAGATTAAACTCATTGGACCTATAATGGCTGTATTAGTAATAATCTATATTGCTATAACAACTTATAAATCGCCTCTAAAACACATGCGTCAGCTATTAATACATATGCTGTTAGTAATTACTATATATTACTTTATGGCAACTACGGTTCATCCGTGGTATGTTAGCCTACTACTTATTTTAGCTGTCTTTACGGGCTATAAGTTTCCTTTGGTGTGGAGTCTTAGTATTATATTAAGTTACCTTGCATATGCGAGCTCTGATAACACAGAAAATTTATGGGTAATTGCTTTAGAGTACATCCCTGTTTATGCCACCTTTATTTACGAAGTCATCTTAAAAAAACCTATTGGAAACACGAATTACACGCAACAAATATCAGAGCATTCGGTGTAAGATTTATTAATCTTAAATTGCCATAAAGCTAGATTTCCCTTGATAAAACTATTAATTTGAACGAAAACAAATAGAAAATGCATAAAAAAAAAGGGTAACTAACACATCTGTTAATTACCCCTATTGGCTAAATTATTTTCTTACATTTTAAGACAAGAAATCTGTAGCGTTGCTTGATTTATAAAAGCACACTTTAAAATATAATAGTATTTTTTAATGTCGTTTTAAGAAACGAGTTTTAAACTATCTATTCTATAAATAACATCGTCCTTACCAACTGGAACTTCAACAAATGTTATTTTAAATGTTTGATCTATATAACTTTCATCATGTTTTAAATCGAATTGTTTTAAAGCACGTGGATGGATTTCATCGAAAATCATATCCTCTCCATTTTCAAACATAAATGTGTACAATCCGTCTGTATAAGACTGAAAAACAGCAACCTTCATTTTAATTTATTTTTATAATATTTTGTTAATCGTTATCATCGTCTTCATCTACTTCATCCTCTACATCGGTATCTTCAGCTTTTACTTCTTCAAAACCTAAATCATCATCGGCTACATCGTCATCTTCTTCAATATAGTTTTCCATAGCTTGAGCCAAACGCACACCAACTTTAACTAAGTATACAGTGTCTTCTGTCTTAACCTCTACAGCCTCAACAAGTTCATTTTTAGCATTCTTGAAAGAAATAATGTCTGAATCATCATAACCATCAGGAAATTTTTCTACTAGAAGATTTAAGATATCTTCATTTAATTTTTGGTAGTCTACAATTACGCGTTTCATTGTTTTGTTTAAAAGGATTACATATCTAATAAGTAAGCAAAAACTAATGGCGCAACTATAGTTGCGTCACTTTCAATTATAAATTTTGGGGTATCGATATCTAGTTTACCCCAAGTAATTTTTTCGTTTGGAACAGCTCCAGAATACGAACCATAACTTGTTGTTGAATCTGAAATCTGACAGAAATAACTCCAGAATGGTGTTTCAGGACGCTCCATATCTTGATATAACATAGGTACAACGCAAATTGGAAAATCTCCAGCAATTCCTCCTCCTATTTGGAAGAAACCGATTCCGTTTTCTGAATTTGCTGTATACCAATCTGCAAGAAATGTCATATACTCTATTCCAGATTTCATGGTGCTTGCTTTTAATTCACCCTTAAGCACATAACTAGCAAAAATATTACCCATTGTACTATCTTCCCAACCTGGACAAATAATAGGTAAGTTTTTCTCTGCTGCAGCGTACATCCAAGAATCTTTTAAATCAATCTCGTAGTACTCTTCTAACACACCAGACAATAACATTTTATACATATATTCATGTGGTAAATAACGCTCTCCTTTAGCTTCGGCATCTTTCCAAATTTTAAAGATATGCTCTTGTAAACGTCTAAACGCCTCTTCTTCAGGAATACATGTGTCTGTCACTCGGTTTAATCCTTTTTCTAACAAATCCCATTCTTCCTGAGGTGTTAAATCACGATAGTTAGGCACACGTTTGTAATGAGAATGCGCAACAAGATTCATGATGTCTTCTTCTAGGTTGGCTCCCGTACAAGAAATAATTTGCACTTTATCTTGGCGAATCATCTCTGCAAAGATTTTTCCCAACTCTGCAGTACTCATTGCACCTGCTAAAGACACTAACATTTTAGCACCTTTATTTAATTGGTCTTCATACCCTTTTGCAGCATCTACTAAAGCAGCTGCGTTAAAGTGTAAATAATATTTTTCTATAAAATTTGAAATTGCTCCTTTAGTACTCATCGTCTTCTATGAATTTAGATGTGTTATTTTTTTGTGATTTACTTTCAAATGTATTGTCGTATTCATCAGCGATGTTTTCGCCCATAAATTTATAACTCAACATTTTATAATACAATTTTGCGGCTAAAAAATCTGAAGATTTTTCTTTCTTATTCGGACAAAGCTCTACAATGTCGAAACCTACCACGTTTTTTTCTTCAAAAACTTTCTTTAAAAAGTCTAGAGTTTCGTACCAAAATAATCCTCCTGGTTCTGGTGTTCCCGTACTTGGCATGATTGATGGATCGAAAGCATCTAAATCGAATGTAATAAATACATTCTCGGTCATTTGATCAATCGCACTATCCATCCAAAACTCATTCGCAGCCAATTCGTGTGCAAAATATGTTTTTTCTTCATCCATTACCGTAGTTTCCTTAACGTCCATTGAACGAATTCCAACTTGGATTAAATTCGTTGTCTGACTCGCTTCGTAAACGGCACAGGCGTGGTTACAAGTAGACCCTTCGTAAGATTGTCTTAAATCTGCATGTGCATCAATATGCAACACTGTTAAATTATCGAAACATTCGTTAAAGGCTCTAATTGTTCCTATAGATATAGAATGCTCTCCTCCAAAAAGGGTAACAAACTTATTCTTTTTTATATATTTTTTAGTGATTTTATGAACCGCATCTACCATGGCTTCTGGCGAGCTGTTTTCTGTAACAGCATCTGCCAAATACACACCTTGTTGGTAAACTTCGGTTTGTGTTTCAATATCGTAAAGCTCCATGTTTTCCGACGCATCTAAAAAAGCATCTGGCCCTTTATCTGCTCCTTTTTGCCATGTGCTTGTTCCATCGTAAGGCACTGGGATTAAAACAATTTTAGCCGTTTCTAATTTTGCATGGTCTTCTGAAATTCCAGCGTATGTTTTATTGCTCATTGTAACCTAAAATTTTAAGTAAGTCTTCACTTTTTTGTTGTTCACTAAATACTTCTTTAACAAGGTTTCCGTCCTCGTCTCTGTTTATTAAAATATGTTTTGGAGATGGGATTAAACAGTGCTGTAATCCACCAAATCCACCAATTGTTTCTTGGTATGCACCGGTATTAAAGAACCCTATATACAACGGTTTATCTTTATTATACTTTGGCAAATAAATAGCGTTCATATGCTGTTCGCTGTTGTAATAATCGTCGCTATCGCAAGTTAAACCACCTAATAACACACGCTCATAACTTTCGTGCCAACGGTTAATTGGCAACATAATAAAACGTTTGTTAATGGCCCAAGTATCTGGTAATGTTGTAATGAAAGATGAGTTAATCATATTCCACTTCTCACGATCGTTTTGTTGTTTTTGATATAGAACTTCGTAAATGGCACCACCACTTTCTCCTACAGTAAAACTACCAAATTCTGTGAAAATATTTGGTACTTCTACCTCTTCTTCTTCACAAACACCTTTAATTTGGTTTAAGATTTCGTCTACCATATACTCGTAGTCGAAATCGAATCCTAATGAATTTTTAATCGGAAAACCACCACCAATATTTAAACTATCTAAAGTTGGGCAAATTTTCTTTAAAGCTGTATACACTTTTAAACATTTCACTAATTCGTTCCAGTAATAGGCGTTATCGCGAATTCCTGTATTGATAAAAAAGTGAAGCATTTTAAGCTCTACTTTTGGATTGTCTTTTATCTGACGATTATAAAAAGGCACAATGTTTTTGTAACCAATTCCTAATCTAGAAGTATAAAATTCGAATTTTGGTTCTTCTTCAGAAGCAATACGAATTCCAACATTAAACTTACCTTTAATTTCCTGAGACAATAAATCTATTTCCTCGTAATTATCAATTATTGGAATGGCATTTTTATGCCCATTGTTAATTAATCTAGCAATATTAGTTACGTATTGTGCACGCTTAAAACCATTGCTAATTACAAATGTATCATCGGTAATTTTTCCTTCCTTCTTTAAGTTTTCAACAATATCTATATCGAAAGCCGAAGAGGTTTCTATATGAATATCGTTCTTTAAAGCCTCGTTTAACACATGTTTAAAATGAGAACTTTTAGTACAATAACAATAGTTATACTTCCCCTTATAATCGTTCTTTTCTATAGCTTTTGCAAACCACCCTTTAGCACGTGCAATGTTGTTAGATATTTGTGGTAAATAGGTGAATTTTAAAGGCGCACCGTATTCTTCTACCAATTTCATTAAATCTATGTCGTGAAATTCGAGCGTCTTATTTCGTAATTTAAATTCTTCTTGTGGAAAATAAAATGATTGATTTATTAGATCAATATATTTAGTGTTCATGATGTTTTGATATAATAATTAAAATAAAAAATTAAATTACGCAGAGTATCCTGCGTAGCAAAATTAAAAATGTTAACTATTTATCAAATCTGAATTTGACTTTGGGTTGTAGGAATGAAGCCAAAGACATGTTGGCTTTTAATTATGGAGTATGCGGAAGTTAGCTCTAAAATTCGGTTGCTTATCCTATAAGCGGCTTTTGAATATGACTTCCTAATTTTCAAAAGCCCGAACACACAAACACTTTTCATTATGTTCAGCTAAATGCTTGTACAAATGTGCTATAAAAAATCGAAAAAAAAAGTTCTTTTTCGATTTTTTTGAATTTTTTTTAAATCCTGTCTTACAGCATCTTAAGACTAATAACTTCTTGTTCTGTTAAGTGCTTCCAGTGTCCGCGAGGAATATCTTTTTTTGTTAACTGACCAATACTAACACAATCAATCTTTTCGATATCGTATTTTAAATAATCGAATATTGTACGGATGATTGTACTCCCTGTATTTTTAACTTTCAATCCAATCTCTTTTTTAGACCCTTTATCGATATAGCTAATTTCTTCTACAGATACAAGTTTTCCTTCAACCTTAAAACCTTCTTTAATTTTAATAAAATCTTCGTGCTTTAAGTTCTTGTTTAATTCGATATGAAATAATCTTGGAACACCGTTTTTAGAATTGGTAAATTTCTTAGCAATATCTTCGTCGTTTGTAAACAAGATAAGGCCTAAAGAGTTTCTACCTAAACGTCCTATTGGTTTTATTCTAGAACTTGTGGCGTTAGCTACTAAATCCATTACCGTACGACCTTTACCTTCGCTAGTTGTTGTAGCAAAACCTTTTGGCTTATTTAATAATACATACGCTTTCTTTTCTGGGTTAACGCGACCACCATCAAAACGCACTTCGTCTTCCAGCTTAACTTTATACCCCATTTCGGTAACAATTTTACCATTTACAGACACCAAACCTGTAGCAATATGCATGTCGGCATCGCGACGTGAACAAATACCAGAATTTGCGATGTATTTATTTAAACGTATTTCCCCTGGATTCGATTTTTTAGCTACCTGCTGCTTAGGCTTAGGTGCATTTGAAACATCTTGTTTCTTAATAGGCGCATTTCCTCTTGCATAACTTGTATTTCGTGAATTTCCTGATCCACGTCCTGAAGCTTTTCCTTTTTTGTTGCTGCCTTGTTGCTTATTCATTGTAATATATTTATTTGATGCAAAGATAAACTATAATTTAGGAAATCTAATTTTTATGTAAATCCTTTTAAAAAAGTCGATTTAATACCACGTTTACGTCTATTAATAGCACACTTAATACGCCTGATATAATAATAAATTTTAAAATATTATGAAGTATTAGATAATGTTTCTTAGAGTTTGAATTCCATAAAAGCACTAAAAACATGGCCAATAAAAACATTGTAAAATAGAAAAAATAATACATATGTCCTATATGGTACTTACTCAATAAAAAGTAGGTTGGCACCAGTGTTAACAAGGCCAAAATAGTAAGCATTATTTTTGAATACTTTTCACCATAAACTATGGGAATCGTTTTATAACCTTGAGCCAAATCGCCAGGAATATTTTCTAAATCTTTGGTTAGCTCTCGCATGGAAATAATTAAAAACAGATATGTAGCATGCACGAAAATAACATGTTCGAAATTCTGATAATACATAAAAATAGCGAAGAATGGCGTTATCGTTAACACCGCTGAGGTTAGATTGCCTATAAAAGGCCTCTTTTTTAATTTATGCGAATAGAACCAAATTCCGAAAATATACAATGCAAAAAAAACAACAGCCTTAAACGACACATAACTAGCCATGATTACGGCAAGTAGATTAAGTACAAAATAAAAGGAGAGTTTTACATTCTGACTAATTAACCGATCAAGCATCGATTTTTGTGGCCTATTAATTAAATCTTTTTCCGAATCGTAGAAATTATTAATAATGTATCCGCCAGCAATCGTTGCCGAAGATGCCAAAACCAACATGAATAAATTTAAATCGAAAACAACTTCCCGAACCGGCTTATCATGCGCTAAGATATAAACTGCAGTAACATATTGTGCCACAACAACCATAAGTACGTTATAGCCTCGAACCACAGAAAACATACTGAAAAATTTCAATAAAATATGTTTATGTTTTCTAGAGAACATAGCTATAAATTAAAAGATGGGAGTTAAAAAATGGTACGCAGGTTACTAGAAATTGTAAACAACTTCTAGCTTTTGGCCGTGAAGGGCTTGCTTCGCTTTTTCAAAATCTTCGGTAAAACCAAGAATGTAACCACCACCACCAGAGCCACATAGCTTTAAGTAGTAATCGTTAGTATCTAAACCTTTTTTCCATAAGTCGTGAAACTGCTGAGGAATCATTGGTTTAAAGTTATTCAAAACAACTTTAGATAATTGCTTTGTATTTTTAAATAGCGACTTTACATCACCTTTTAAGAAATCGTCAACACAAGCATCTGTATGTTTAATAAACTGATCTTTAATCATGTTTCTAAACCCTTCTTGCTTCATGTTTTCCATAAAAATCTGTACCATCGGAGCTGTTTCTCCAACAATACCACTATCTATTAAGAACACAGCACCTTTTCCATCACTCTTTTGCGACGGAATACCTGTAGCTTCAATATTATCTTTAGAATTGATTAAAATAGGAATACTTAAATAACTATTTAAAGGATCTAACCCTGAAGATTTTCCGTGAAAGAACGATTCCATTTCAGAAAAAATGGTTTTCAGCTTTAACAGTTTTTCACGCGTTAAATTTTCTAGAACCGTAATTTTATCTTGGGCATACTTATCGTAAAGCGCAGCAACTAAAGCACCACTACTTCCAACACCGTATCCTTGAGGAATTGACGAATCGAAATACATACCAGCATCTATATCTTCATGCAACGTTTTTAAATCGAATAGCACTAAATCGGTACTAATAGTACCTAAATACGTTGCGTAACGCTTTAAACTTTCGTTAGATTTTATTGTTTTATCCGTTGGTGTGGTGGTCATTTTTAATGCCCCATTATAAAAGTTATAAGGTATAGATAATCCCTTGCTATCTTTTATGATACCATATTCACCAAAAAGTAAAATTTTAGAATAAAATAAAGGTCCTTTCATGTATTCACAATTGAAAATTGTTGCTGCAAAATTAACAATTAAATTCTGTATAAATACTAATTTACACAATAAATCGTTGCACTACTTTTAACGCTATCCAACTGAATGTTAATTCATTTGGGTTTCACAAGTATTTATGCGTAGCAAACTCAAGGATTCAAAACTGTTTCTAAATGTTAATTATACAGAAGCTGTATTTAATCTTTATTAATAATCAATTGATTTGCACCAAAACCTATCTCATCGCAAATAAATTGTCTGTTTTGGCAATGGCTCGCTAATTCTGTTTTAATGAATTTTAAGATGACTTCAGCTTCAGATTTCGGATACAACACATGTACGTTAGCACCGGCATCTAAAGTAAATCCAATATGTAAACCCGTTTCTTTTCTAAACGCCCAGATTTTATTTATCACCTCTAGCGTATTCGGTTTCATTAAGATAAAATAAGGCATACTCGTCATCATCATAGCGTGTAAGGTTAACGCCTCACTTTCTATAAGTGCAATAAACGCATCTAAATCTCCCGATTCTAAGATAGGTTTCAGACTTGCTAAATTTTCATGAGCTTGTGCAAAACGCTGTGCTGCAAATGGATGTCCGTGCATTAAATTATGACCAACTGTGCTACTAACTTGCTTTTCACCTTTATCGACTAACAATATAGTATCCTGATAATTTTTAAAATTCTCATGCACTGCATACGGATATTTTACTCCAAATAAATCTGAACTGCCTTCCACCGTCTCGTTTTCGCCCCAAACAATTAGGTCACCTTCTATACTTCTACAGGCAGACCCCGAACCTAATCGCGATAAAAACGAAGCCTTCTGATTAAAAAACTCAGAAGTCATCCCAGGCTGAAGTTGTTGCTCTAAACTCATTAAACACAATGCTAATGCGCTCATGCCTGAAGCAGACGAAGCAATTCCAGAACTATGCGGAAAGGTATTCGAGGTTTCAATTTTAAAAGCATAATCTTTTAAAAATGGCAAATACACGAGAACACGCTCGAAAAACGTTTTAATTTTTGGCTGAAAATCCGGTTTGTGTTCTCCATCTAAATAAACCTTAAAATCGAAATCTGAAGTCGTTTCCTTTTTAGAATACGATAAAACTGTGGTGGTTTTACACGCATTAAGTGTGAAACTTATAGATGGATTTTCAGGAATCTGATCCTTTTTCTTACCCCAATATTTTATAAGTGCAATATTGCTTGGAGACTCCCAAGACACGGTTCCTTCGGTGATGTCTTTAGTATAGACTTGAGGAATAAATTGTTGTTCGGTCATGAATTTATAAATCTGAGCACAAAGATAACAACTTCTGCATCGTTTTAAAATTTCTTGTGGTTGCCGAGACTTTTAATTTCCTTTCAAAAAAATTGTTATTGCATTTTGCTTTTCCATAACCGTGTTCCGAATAGAAATACACACAAGAATCGGTAATGACAAACGTTTCATTTACAACTGTTTCTTTAGAAACAGATTCAACAGCATCAGATTTTGGAATCTCTGCTAAAAGCGTAAAATAACTGTTTGATTTTTGTACTTCTGAAAACGGATTAGAATCAAAAATCTCTTGAAATTGCAATTGACTTTTAACTAAAACAGGCACTTCAAATCCGAAGACATTTAAAATGGATTCTGAAATTTGATTTTCTAATATTAATACATGTTCTTCTGAAGATTGAAACACCACATTCCCACTTTGTATATAGGTTTTTACATTTTCGAAACCTAAATCAGACATTAGCGTTCGTAAATCTGCCATCGGTACTTTTTTCTGTCCCGACACATTTATTCCACGTAATAATGCAATGTATGTTGTCATGCCTTACTAGAAATTGCTTTAGACACAATGTAAGCACCTGTCCATGCGTTTTGGAAATTAAAACCACCTGTAACGGCATCTATATTAATAACTTCTCCCGCCAGATACAGATTTTTATGCAGTTTACTTTCGAAAGTTTTAAAATTGATTTCTTTTAAATCGACTCCTCCAGCGGTTACAAATTCTTCTTTAAACGTACTTTTACCATCTACTTTAAAAACAGCTTGCGTTAACTGTCCGGCTAAACCCTCTAACTGATTTTTATTAATATCGCCCCAACGGCTATCTTCTGTCATTTCTGAAGCCAAAACCAATTGTTGCCACAAACGTTTAGGTAAATCGAATTGCGAGAATTTAAACACCGTTTTCTTAGCCGAGTCTAATTTTACTTGTTTAAGTTGCTCTAAAATAGCTGCTGTAGATTGTTTTACAAAATTAACTTCAACCTCAAATTTATAATCCCGTTTTGCTAATTCTAATGCTCCAAAAGCCGACAATTTTAAAATTGCTGGCGCACTCAAACCCCAATGCGTGACTAACAAAGGTCCTTCGGAATATAAATCTGTCCCAAGCACGTTAACCTCAACATTTTGAGCTACAACACCAGGAATATCTTTTAAACGATTATCTTTTATATTAAAGGTAAATAAGGACGGTACAGGTTGCGAAATGCTATGCCCTAAACCTTCTAACAATTTCCATATTTTAGGACTACTTCCAGTAGCTATAAGAAGGCTATCGGAAGTAAAACATTCATGATTAGTTTGTACTTCCCATTTATCATCAACATTAGCAATTGAATTCACACCATGACCAGTTAAAGTCTCTACACCGTGTTTTTTAGCTTCAAAAAGGAAACAGTCAATTATAGTTTGCGACGAATCTGAAACAGGAAACATCCGTCCATCGTCTTCAATTTTTAAGGAAACACCACGCTCTTCAAACCAAGCCATGGTATCTCCCGTCATAAACTGATGAAATGGACCCAACAATTCTTTTTCGCCTCTTGGGTAATATTTTACTAATTCTTGAGGTATAAATTCGGCATGCGTTACATTGCAACGTCCGCCACCAGATACTTTGACTTTTCCAAGCACCTCTTTTCCACGTTCTAAAATAGTAACTTTTAAATGCGGATTTTGTTCAGCTATATTAATGGCTGCAAAAAAACCTGCTGCACCTCCACCAATGACTAATACATCCTTCTTTTCTTTTAAGATAGAGGTCATTTATTTTATTATTTGCTGTAAATATATAAATAATAAAAAAAGGAATAATTAGGTATAAGGTCGTGCTTTTAAATAATCCTAAATTAGAACTGCATATCGCTAAGTACTAATACAAGTATTGTTAATCCAATGGCTAAAATTATGCCTACTCGAATCGCTCTAAGTGAAATTTTAATCTCCATAGTTGAAAGTTTTAAATGTTATACGAATACTTCCAGAATTTTCATTTCAGGAAGTTTATTTACGAAATAACACAACGTAGGAGTCTATGTAGACGCAATTAACTAATTACTAGGGGGATTCTAATTTAGCAAATTATAAGTTTATTTAAAAACTTTAAAGGCCTGATATCCCTTATATTCTACAAGATGTTAAATTATTAGGCATAATACATCACAAAAGCATTTAATTTATGAAAGTTATGTGCATAACACCCAGAATCATCAACTTTTCACTCCTTAAAAGAGCTGTATAATGTTCCTAAAATGCAACTTTTTATCAGTAGATTTTCATTTATCAATAGTAATTAAAATAGAAAATAGCCATCCTACTATTTACTAATATCTTATGATTTTATGTCACACCAAATCCGGATTATCAGAAATAATGGCATTTACACCATAATCTTTCATTCTAATTATAGTCGCTTTATCGTTAACCGTCCACACATTCACATCGTAGCCTTTGCTTTGGGCAAGTTTTACATTGTCGCGTGTTACAATTGCAGAACCTGGATGAATGGCTTTAGCCTGTACAATTTCAGCAAACTCTATCGCTTCAACCATATTTGCTTTTGTTAAAACACCCAACGGAATATTTTTATCGATATTAAAAACAGCTTCTATTTCGTGATGCTGAAAACTAGACACTAAAAAATCTGAATATTGCCAACCGTAATCTTTAATATAATTCTGAATAGTTTTACAAGTTGCTTCTGCTGTAGATTTTCCTTTTAATTCTATATTCAGAATACATTGTCTATCTATCAAATCTAAAACCTCATCTAAGGTCGGAATAGAAAACTGCCCGTCAACTTTTAACTTTTTCAATTCGGCAAGGGATTGTTTAGCCAATTCACCTTCACCATTAGTCATGCGGTCTAAAGTAAAATCATGAAACACTACCAATTCTCCGGTTGCACAACAATGCACATCGATTTCGATGCCGTCTACATTAAAATCTAATGCTTTCTGAATCGATTCTAAAGTATTTTCTGCGATATAGGCTTTGGCACCACGATGTCCCATAACTAAACAATTGGGTTTCATTTATTATTCCGTTTTTTTAACCATTGGTCGCATTAAACCTTCTTGTGCCACGCAGGCAATTAGTTTACCATCTCTAGAAAAAATATTTCCTTTTGCAAAACCACGAGCACTAGACGCATTTGGTGTTTCTATAGAATACAACATCCAATCGTCATAATCGAAATCTCTAAAAAACCACATCGAATGATCTAAACTTGCCATTTGGGTATTTCCAAAATGCGCTTTACTAGCGTGTGGTAACAAGGCAGCTGCCAATATATTATAATCTGATATGTACGTTAAAATTTGTTGTTTTGTTGCTAAATCAGCATTTAGAAGTGGTGTTTTAAGCTTAAACCAGATGTTAGAATACGGTGGTAAATTTTCTTGCTTTAACGGATTTACAACTTCAACAGGTTTAAATTCTATAGGACGTTCTATTTCTAAAAAGTGCTTAGTAATTTTTGGCAACACACTACCAAATTGCTGTAACATTTCTGTCCAACTTAATAAGTCTTCAGGCTGTTTTAAACTGGTATTCATTTCTATTTGATGGTCGTGTCCAGACTCTTCTTTATGAAAAGATGCTGCTAAAATAAAAATAGCTTTACCGTTCTGACTTGCTAAAACACGACGTGTAGAAAAGCTACCACCATCGCGCACTTCATTCACACTAAAATCTATCGGAACATTTAAATCTCCTGCTTCTAGAAAATACGCATGAAGCGAATGTAATATACGCTGATTCGTTATTGTTTTATAAGCCGCATTTACAGCTTGTGCCAAAACTTGACCTCCAAAAACGTGTGGACTTCCAATGGTCTTACTAACACCTTGAAAATTTCCGGCATCTATAGTTTTTAATTCTAAAAGGTCTAATAACTCGTTTGAAGATTTCATTTAAATGGGGTTTAAGAATTTCAAAATTATTAAAATGATTTTTGAAAGCACCACTTTAATCTGTTTTTATGATAATTGACCTGTATTTAGAAGCCATTATAAAATTCCGTATGTAGATAATTGAATAAACAAAAAAAGCCAAATCATGTAAATTAATACACAATTTGGCTTTAGAATAAGCTACTAACCAACCTGAAAATCACCTATTCTTTTTCATATATGTTTCATATTTAGAAGCTAATTCTGTTTTTTGTTTTTCCGACAAGGTTTTACCTGCCAATTGAAAAAACGTATGTTCTTCGTCCTCTAAATGATGTTCTACTTTATGTTTTAATTTTTTAGCTATTTTAAGCCAAGCCGACGAATCGTATTCTGTGTCTTCAAGTTCCTCGATTAACTCATCGATTTCATGATGTTCAGCAATTCCATGTCTAGAATGTTCTTGCATCATATCTGTAGAAATTAAAGGCTTATAAAAGTGGCGTTCTTCTGCATTTGCATGAATTTCTAATTCTTTTCTCACCGCTTTAAACAATTCATCTCTATTTTTAGTATCACCCGAAGACTGCACTAATTTATCGAGTAAATCGCGTTGAATATCATGATCGTGACGTATGGCTTCAAAAATAGTCATAATTAAAAGTTTTATAGATTCCTTATTTTATACTGAAGCTGTTTTGGTAGAACCATTTGTCTGAGCTTCTTTTCTAAAATGTCTATTCTTGGTTTTTAACACCTCTAGTTTTTTTTCTAGAGCCGAAATAACTTCATCAGACTTATAAGATGTATCTGTTGCTAAGCTTTCTAATTGCTCTTCAATTGTTGCCTTTTTTACATTTACCTTTTTAGCCACTGTATCGGCTAAATCTGAAGCTTGGTCTGCAAGTTTGTTTTTTCTTAACTCCGCTTCTTTTGCAAGCATATCTCTAGTCTTGCTTCCTTTATCTGGTGCAAACAATATTCCCATTGCTGCTCCTAAAGCGGTTCCTGCTATAATTCCTAAAAATGTATTTCCTGACTTGTTCATAGTATTGTTTGATTTAATGATTAATAATACTACAAAGTTAGAAGAGAAGACGGCGGCCAATTGACTCTATTAATTTAAAAATTGACCGTATAACAAATCCTGTAAAATTAACGCCAATCTAAGGCGCTTCTTTCTGTCCAATACGCCTTGGGTTGACTCGCAAATATTTGTAGTTGATGCATGTCTTCTGAAGACAATTGAAACGATAATGCTTTTAAGTTATGTTGTAATTGACCACTGGTTAAAGCACCACTTAATACCACATCTGGCGCTAGACTATCTATAATGAACCGTATTGCTATAGCATCTACTCCTACATTATATTGTTTAGAAAGTATATTAAAGTAGTTGTAAGCTTTTTCGTAATGCTTAAAGTTTTCGTTCGGAAAAACCCGACCATTCGCCAAAGCTTCTTTAATGATTACAGTTTTATTTTCGCTTAATATACGTTTTAAGAGTTTATATGTAGATTGTTCAAAAATATTATAGGTGACTTGAAAGCTTGTAAATAAATCTTCATTATCTATTTTAATACTCAAAGCCGTCTCGATAATTTCATTCTGATTAACACCACTGCTACTAATCCCTATTTGTACACCTGTTTCTTTTTTTATGCTATGTAATTCTTGAAGTGCTTCGGTATTCGTAAAAATACCGCTATCCAAAGTTGCAGAATGCACCTGATAGATTTTTAATTCTGGTAATAACGCTTTTGAGATTTGCCACTGTTCCTTAAGTTTATCGAAGGAATGCTCTTTTACTTCGTGTTTTCCCGCATAACCCAACTCCCAATTTGCCATATAAGTATATCCCCATTTGGTACTTAATGTAACATCTTTATAATTTCGGAGTTTATGCCAATCTATTAAAAACTGTTCGCCTTTTCCATAAGATGGTGCAGTGTCAAAATAACGCACACCAAAACGATAAGCATCATCTAAAACATCCATAGCATTGTTTTTAAACGCCGTTTCAGATTGCTGAATTTCTTCTTTCTTAATGTTGATATATTCTGGACGACCAATGGCAGCAAGACCTAATCCGATTTGGGTATGTTTTGGCATAACGATTTGTAATTTACCCCGAAGTTAATAAACATTCTACAGAATACAGAACGCTTTTCTTGCTAAAGTCCTAAACTATTTCTCCCAAAGACTATCTGTAAAATAGTGCTTGCAGTCTAAAAAATGAGTATCTGTTTTAAAACCGACACTAGATGCTAAGTCTTCAATTTCGGTTAAAGCATATTTTTTTGAGAGCTCGGTCCAAATCAATTCATTTTGCTTAAACGTAATGGTTTCATCTATAGTTTTAAGATACACAGTCTGTGCTTTTAAACTTACTAAATAACTTTTTACATGCCCTGTAATTGGGTCGTAATGGCAATAAAAATCGAAATCGTCTAGCTTAAAATCGGCATCAAATTCTCGATTCATTCGCGTTAATAAATTCAAATTAAAACGTTTGGTAATACCATAATCATCGTAATAAGCTTTATTAATCGTAACCGGATTTTTCTTTAAATCGAAACCTATTAAAAGTTTATCTCCCGGGTTCATATTTTTATAAAATAACTGTAATAAATCTAAGGCATCTTTTTTCAGATAATTCCCAATATTACTTCCTAAAAACAGCAATAAATTTGGAACAGTTTCTGCCGACATTTTCTTAAGAATTTCAAAATAATCGCCTACTTGAGGTTTAACTTCTAATTCAGGCAAACGTTCCTTTAATTTTGAAGTTAGCATTGTTATTGCCTCTTGAGAAATATCGATTGGCACATAATTAAAGTGAATTTCTTTAGACACCAAATATTCTAATAACTTAAAGGTTTTAAAACCATCTCCAGCACCAAGTTCAATTATATTGAAGGGTTCCGAAAACTGCAAAGCCTTATGAATTTGAGCCGCCTGAAGCGATAAAATTTCAAACTCACTATCGGTTAAATAGTAATCTTGTAGTTGCATAATTTCTTGAAAAATGCGACTTCCAATATCATCGTAAAAAAACTTTGATGAAATATGTTTTTGTTCCGCTTTTAAGCCTTGAATAATTTCGGGTATAACTGTAGTTTCCATATTATTTTACTAATCTAATTCCTGAAAATTGCCATCTCATTTGCGGATGGAAAAAATTACGATATGTCGAGCGACTATGATTTTTAACTGTAGCAACAGAGGCACCACGAAGCACCATCTGATTAATCATAAACTTACCATTGTATTCCCCTAACGCACCTTCTGCTTTTGTAAAATTAGGATAAGGTAAATACGCACTATTTGTCCATTCCCATAGTGCTCCCCAATTTAATTGTTTAGACGCTACTTCCCATTCAAACTCGGTAGGTAAACGCATGCCTTTCCATTCGGCAAAAGCAAAAGCTTCGTAAAAACTAATGTGCATAACGGGCTCGTTAACTGCTACAGGCTTGAATCCGTCTAAGGTGTAATGGTGCCAAACACCATCTACTTTATGCCAATATAATGGGGCAACAATCTGTTCTGTTTGTATAAAATCCCAACCTTCGGCATGCCATAAATTAAAATCCTGATAACCACCTGCTTCTATAAACTCAATGTATTCAGAATTCTTTACCAAGCTTGTAGAAATTTCAAATGTTTGTAAAAACACTTGATGTACGCCTTGCTCATTATCGTAACAAAACGAATCGTTATCATGCCCGATAGTATACAATCCTTCTGCTATGGTAACCGTATTAGAAGCACCTATATCTAAAGGAAGTTCAACTTGATTTGAGATGGCAGGAAAAGTAGGTTGATTTCCTAATATATATTTTATATCGTAATAAAAAAGTTCTTGATGTTGTTGCTCATGATTAATACCAAGTTTTATTGTAGTTCTTACAGTAGCGTTTAGTTCTGAATTAAAAAATTCCAGCATGTGTTTATCCACATAATCACGATAAGCAAAGACGTCTTCAACACTCGGACGCGTCATTAATCCGCGATTTGGGCGTAAGACTCTTTTACCTGCATTATTGTAATAGCTATTAAACAAATAGGCAAAATCATCATTGTAAACCTGATAATCTTCAACATATGTACTCAATATAAATTGTTCGAAAAACCATGTGGAATGTGCCAAATGCCACTTTGGAGGCGAGACAAAAACAGCTGGTTGAACGGAATAATCTTCAATCTGTAAAGGTTCACAAATTGTTTTAAAACGCTTTCGCGTAGTTATGTAGTTTTCTTTTAAAGACATATTCAGGTTAATAATGGTAAATATCTGTATTAGCCCGCAGTCTTACGGACTCTATCACATAAAAAAGGTGCTTATTCGATAACCGTTTCAATAATGGTATCGGTAACTAGTGTTTTATGCACTGGACATTTAGATGCAATTTCTTTTAAACGCGTCTTCTGTTTATCGTCTAAATTCCCAACAAACTTTAATGTCTTCTTTAAATAATCTATTTGTCCAGACGTAGAAATTTCAGTTTGCAAATCGTCGCTATGTTTTTTAGAATAGGTTATATATACAAAGACTTCTTGCAAATCCCATTTTTTACGTTCGGCATATAATTTTAAAGTCATAGCTGTACAAGAAGCCAAAGCTGAATTTAAAAACTCGTATGGTGACGGACCAAAATCATCGCCGCCAATTTTCTTGGGTTCATCTGCGACAAAACTGTGCGTTTTGGTCTGAATATTAGTTGTAAAATTATCTTCTACAAGGTTTAAATGCGCAACTAATTGCTCGCCTTGAGTATCTAAAATTTCAATTTCTTGCTCATCGAAATAACGTTGTACCCACGTTCCAATAAGGTGCCCTACATACAAACTATCACGTTCTTCTGTTAATAAATGGTTCGCTTGATCTAAACCAATAAAACTTTTAGGGTGATGAGCGTTCTTATACAATTCTTCGGCATTTTCTATACCAACAACATCATCAAAAGGTGCATGCATAATAAGAATTGGCTTTCTTAGCTCTTTTGTGATTTTTGGTAAATTTAATTTTTCAAAATCTTCAACAAATTCCTTATCTATTTTAAATGGTCGGCCACCAATATTAACTTCAACTTCTCCTTTTTCTTCAACATCTGAAACGCCATGAGAAAACAAATGGGTTACATGATTTATAGTTGATGGCGCTCCAATGGCAGCCACAGCTTTTACAGATTCTAATTTAGAAGCCGCAACAATTACTGCTGCTCCACCTAAAGAATGGCCCACCAATAACGATGGTGCTTTATAATGTTGTTCTAAATAATTACTAACATCTAAAAGATCTGAGATGTTTGCAGAAAAGTGACTGTCGGAAAACAGCCCTTCACTACGTCCTAAACCTGTAAAATCAAATCGTAGCACACCAAAATTATGGTTAGTTAACGACCTACTAATATTTCGTACAGCAGAAAACGAACTACTACAAGTAAAACAATGCGCAAATACTGCAAAATTTTGGGGTTTACCATTTGCAGGCAATTCTAAATAGGCTTGAAGTTTTACACCTTTACTATTTATAATCTCTAATTTCTGAGTGTTCATAAGGTTTCTTTTTATGGATTAATTGCGGGTGATGTTGTAAATGATGGTTTTATAAACCCAGAATAATGTTCTAATAAAAAAGACAGCCTCGGATTTATAAAACGTTTACAAAATGGTTTTTCTGGATTTTTAAGATAATAATTCCTAATGGATTCTCGAGAAGATTCAAACTGATTAAACCAATATATTTTTGTTACTAAACGATTATCGAATTGATTTTGAAATCTGTTTAATTCATTTTGAAGTCGATGTTCTTGTCCTTCAGAAAACACATAAACCGCAGATCTGTATTTTTCACGCATACTATGATTAGACCTGCTATTATGCGTATGCAAATGAATTTCTAAAAGAATGTCTTCAGAAATTTCTTTGGGATTATAATAAACAATAACAGCTTCAGAAAACGAAGCATTATCATTGAAAGAAGAAACGTAACCTTGCTCTACAAGACGTACACCTTTTAACGATTGAAATACAGCTTCTGTGCACCAATGACATCCGCCGCCAAATGCAATTTTATCTTCTGTTTTTAAATCCATAAATTTTTGGTCGTAAAAACATAAAGAACCTTAAATAAAACTTTTTTTCTAATACTAAGAACTGCAAGACAACATCGAACAGCCCACTTTATTCCGTGCCCATTCTGGTCGTTTTGCAAACCATTTTTCAGAGTCTGGTTGCTCGTCGTATGGATTTTTTAATAAATTGAATAATTCATCCACCAATGCATAATCTCCTTGTTCTGCGTCATCTATTGCCAATTGTGACATATAATTTCTAAGCACATATTTGGGGTTAACGCCATTCATTTTTGAAGCACGTTCTGCATCAGACAATGCTTCTTTTTGTAATCGGTCTGAATACCTGTCAAACCAAGCTTTCCAAACTTCTTCAATTTCTGAAGTCATGGCATCTGGATTGTAAAAAGCGTCTTCAATAAGTTTCAATCCATTTGAAAGATTTCCTTTTTCAAATTTCGAAAGAGTTCTAAATGCAATCGTCATGTCTGTTTCTAGCATTTGCAATGCATCTTCAAAATCTTGAATCAGTTTTAAGTCGGATTCTTCTGCTTCAAAAAGGCCTAGTTTTGAACGCATCATCTGTAAAGACTGGGTTTCAAAATTCGATTTATACGCATCTAAAATAGCTTGTAACGCATCGACATCTTCAATTAAAGGATATAACACATTTGCTAGTTGATATAAATTCCAAAGCCCAATATTAGGCTGATTTCCATAGCGATAGCGTTTATGTTGTCTATCGGTTGTATTTGGCGTCCAACCATAATCGAAACCTTCTAACCAACCGTAAGGCCCGTAATCTATGGTTAAACCTAAGATAGACAAATTATCGGTATTCATTACACCATGCACAAAACCGACACGTTGCCAATCGACAATCATTTTAAGCGTACGCTCAGAAACTTCCTTAAAAAAGGCTAAATACGTTGCTTTTGATGGTGCTCCCAATTCTGGATAAAAATGTTTTATCGTATAATCTGTAAGCGTTTTAAGTGTTTTGGCATCTTCTCGAGACGCTAAAAGTTCAAAGCTTCCGAAACGTAAAAAACTTGGTGCTACACGACACACTACTGCTCCTTCTTCGTATTCCGGATTCCCGTTATACATAACATCGCGTAACACTTGGTCTCCCGTTACCGCTAACGATAATGCTCGCGTAGTAGGCACGCCCAAATGAAACATGGCTTCGCTACATAAATACTCACGAACAGACGAACGTAAGACCGCCAAACCATCGGCAGTTCTAGAATATGGCGTTGGACCAGCACCTTTTAATTGCAAAGCCCAACGCTGATTTTTATATTCAATTTCGGTTAAATTTATGGCACGACCATCGCCTAATTGTCCTGCCCAATTCCCAAATTGATGTCCGCCATAGCACATAGCATACGGTCTTGTATCTTCCAATACTTGATTCCCTGTGAACACTTTTAAAAATTCTTCCGACTGACTTTCAGCTTCCGAAATCCCCAATGTTTCCAACAATTCTGGAGACACATGAATCAATTCTGGTTTTGCAGTATGTTTGGGCGTAACATAAGAAAAACAAGCTTCGCTAACCTGACGCCTAGAGTTTTCTAGAATTGGATCGGCGGGAAGTTCGCTTGTAAAAGTCTCGTTTATATGTGATTTAAAAGTTTTCAAAGGGCGTGTCTATTTTAATTTATCGGCATGCATTTGCCTTAACTTGGCTAACTTCGGATTAATAACCGCAGTGCAATAGCCTTGTGTTTTATTGTTTTCGTAATAATCCTGATGATAATCTTCAGCTTCAAAAAATGGTCCTAACGCACTCACTTCTGTCACTATTTTATCATCGAAATACGGTTGAATATTTTCAATTACAACATCTATAATCGCTTTCTCTTCTTCCTTCTGATAATAAATTACAGAACGGTATTGTGTCCCGCGATCGGCACCTTGACGATTTAAAGTTGTAGGGTCGTGTGTGGTAAAAAAGATGATTAAAATATCTTGTAATGAAATCACATTCGCATCATAAGTAAGTTGAATAACTTCGGCATGACCGGTTAATCCCGAACATATTTCGCGATAAGTAGGTGTTCCAGGGACCGTACCTCCAGTATATCCTGAAACCACTTTTTCGATACCTTTTACCTGTTGAAACACAGCTTCTGTACACCAGAAACAACCGCCTCCTAGCGTGATAATTTCTTTTGTATTATCCATGATGTTCTTCTTTCTCTAGCGTAATTGATTCTGAATTTACACAATAGCGTAATCCGCTTGGTTCTGGGCCATCAGGAAATACATGTCCTAAGTGCGCATCGCAAGTATTACACATCACTTCTACACGAACCATACCGAATGCGGTATCCTTTTCGTACTTGATGGCATTCTCCTGGATAGGCTGTGTAAAACTTGGCCATCCTGAACTAGATTCGAATTTTATAGTTGAATCGAATAATAACGTCCCGCAACACACACAACCATATTTTCCAGCTTCGTGTGCACTACAAAGTGCTCCCGAATGTGGTGCTTCGGTTCCTTTTAATCTTGCTATTCTAAATTGGTGGGGTGTTAATAATTCTTTCCATTCTTCGTCGGTTTTCTCTACACGACGATGGGGTTCTGGATTGCCATTCACGGCAAAATCCATTATATTTTTCCATGTAAGCATACTATTCCTTTTTTTTAATTTGTATTAAAAAATAACACTGATGGTTATATGATATCTGTATTAGACTCATTAACGCGCTCCATCTTACATACAAATATGATTAATTCCTATTGGGCATAAAAATATCGCTTGTTAATAATCATACAATTTTTACTTAAAATACAATTAAAAATTACAATATAAAAACGAATAAAACCTATCTCAATGCATATATGCGATTGGGATAGGTTTATGCTTAACATTGTAAGTGAATGCCATGTAATTATGTAATCACTTATATAAAATTAATTTCTATTACTCTTTAAAAATAAAATCCAAAGATAATAATTACTTAGCGGCTGTCTTTGCTTCTAACAACACGATATCATACTCATTGTTCAGAATAACATTTCCATTTTCGACAGTAACATCGGTATTAGAATAGGCATCATGAATATTCAAGCGTTCAGGAAAAACGCCTCCAACGGGTATTATTTTCTTTCCTTTTTCAAGATTTAAACCAATAACCACTCGGTCTTCAAAATCGTCTTTTTTATATATTCGAGAAAACACATAAGGCGCTTCAGAAATCATGTGATGTCTTCCTGCTCCAACCGCTGGATGGTGTGCTCTAAACTGACCTAGAAGTTGCCAATGTGCTAAAACCGCTTGCGTTTTAGGATTAGAATTTATGTCGTCCCAATTCATAAACGTACGTAGATTGGCATCGCCAACAGCACCTTCTGCATGGAGTTTTCTAGCCGATTCATCGCCATAATAAATTTGTGCGGCACCTTGAGTAAGCAATAATTTTGTAGCCGTTTCAAAAGGTTTTATGCGCATCGGGTCGAATGGCTGACCATCGTCGTGAGAACTTAAATAATTTAGTACACCATAACCTTTTAAGTCGTTATTAAGAATACTATCATATTTGGTAAACATGGACTCGTAATCCATTTGTTGCACATTCCACTTAAATTCAAAATTGATTAATTGGTTGAATGCTTTATCGAAATAATTGACTTTACGGTCGCCAAAATCGAAGGCTTTTTTATGACTTATAGCATAGTTATACACTTCCCCTACAAGGTAGAATCCATTATCGTCTAAGACTTTATCGGGATTTTCCATTTTAAACTGAGCAAAAGCAGTATCCACAACCTTTCTAAATTCTTGCCACACATAAGGTTCTGTATGCTTAACGGTATCTACTCGATAACCATCAATTCCGAATTCTGTGATATAATCGGCTAGCCATTTCATGATGTAAAAACGGGGTGCTCTTGGGTAACCTGTACTCTCAAAAAAGGCATCTAATTCGGCTACTTCTTTCTCATAACGTCCTTCCGCTTTCCATTTTGCAATAAGCTGAGGAGGTAACTCCACTGCATCATCACTTTCAGTTCTAATATCTGGTAAATTTTCTACCAAGGTACAATTTACGGTGCTATCGAAATCTTGATAATCACAAGCCGGACCTGTTCTTACCCAATCATCTGGCCAAACAGGGTCTTTTTCTGTTACTGGTCCTATATGATTTATAACCGCATCTAAAACAATACGAATACCTTTACTATGTGCAATACTTATTAAAGTTTCTAGGTCTTCTTTTGTTCCAAAATTAGGGTCTAGGCGCGTCCAATCTTTTGCCCAATAGCCATGAAAGCCGTAAGATAAGCCTGTACCCTCGTCTGTTCCTCCATGAATTTGCTCTACAATTGGTGTCATCCAAATGGCATTTACACCCAAATCTGTAAAATACCCAGATTCTATTTTTTCAATTACACCTTTAAGGTCTCCCCCTTCAAAACCTCTTAAAACTCCAGTATTCTGATTTCTCTCAAAATTGACATCGTTGGTTGTATCTCCATTATTAAAACGGTCGGTTAACATAAAATAAATCGTTGAAGCATCCCAATTAAAAGGAGTTTCAACCTCTTCTTTAACCGTTTCTTCTCTTTTATCCTGACACCCTAACACCATAATTCCCAACATTAAAACTACTACAAAATTTCGCATAACTCTACTGCAATTTAAAGATGAAAGATTGTAATGGCTTTACCGCAATTTTGGCTTCGGCACCATTTTCTGAAACTTGTAAAACTGTTTGATACGACTTATACAATTGGTCTTCTAACAGGTATTCTCCTGGTTTTAATTGCCAAGCATCTACAAGTTCTTTTGGTAGTTTTAAATAGAATTCTGTACCGTAATCGGCATCGAAATTATTAACAATTATAAGTTTCTCGTTGTCGCTCCATCTGGCATAAGAGAATTGTTTTAACCCATAATCGCCCGTATTATGCGTATTATAGTCATGTAGGTCTTGGTAGTTCCCCATTAAGGCCTCACTAGAAATTGTGAAGTTTAACAATCGTTTGTAAAAATCGTATAATTCTAATTCCTCCGGAGTAGATTGCCCGCCATCGAATTGCTTATTATTTACCCAACGTCTTAAGGTTGGCACACTTCCATAATCGAAAATTGATGTTCTAGACGGGTCTCCAAATCCTAAATCTTCTGCACCTGGCTCTCCAAATTCTTGTCCGAAATAAATTAATGTAGGTGACGTGCTTATGGTTGCAGAAACTACCATAGCTGGCTTGGCTTTAAAGGCATTTCCTGCAAACTCTGGACTTGCAATACGTTGCTCGTCGTGATTTTCTAAAAAGTGCAACATGTGGTGTTCGATATCGCTTAAATCTCTTTGGATTGGCACAATATCGTCGGTTTTCCCCCAACCTTGCATAACATGCTTAAGTGTATCGTACAGCTGTACTTTGTCGTATAAATAATCCATTTTTCCTTTACGGATATAATCTCTGTATAAACTTGGATTATACACTTCGGCCAATAAAAACGCCTCAGGATTTTTCATTTTTATAGCAGAATTCATATAGCTCCAGAATTCTACCGGCACCATTTCGGCCATATCGTAACGAAAGCCATCCACACCCTTTGCCGTCCAATACAAGGCAATCTCTTTAAATTTCACCCAAGAATCTGGCACGGTTTTATCTTGCCAAAATTCGAAATGCGCTTTATAGTTCTTTGTATCGAATCCGTCTGGCAAACTATCAAAATCATGATGACCTTCTGGTGTTACCCCGTAATTTATTTTTACTGTTTCGTACCAATCGTTAGGGTCTGGTTGTGGTAAACGCGAGCCATTTCCGGTCCATTTCGATGGATTTTCATCGAACTTCCCATCTAACAACTCATGTTCAGAACCTCCTAAAGGCACATATCCATTTCGGCGTTCTGGCACCACAAAAGGCTCACCCGGATTGTAATAAAAATTATTATTCACATTATAAACAACCGTTTTATCGTCGGTTTCACCAAAGTCTGTAACACCTTCTGGTTTGGTAATGCTTTTATAATTTCTAGCAACGTGGTTAGGAACGATATCAATAATCACCTTTAAACCCGCTTTATGAGAACGCGCAATTAAGGCTTCAAACTCTTGTAAACGCTCAGCTGGATTTTCGGCTAAATCGGGATTCACATTATAGTAATCTTTAACAGCATATGGCGAACCTGCTCGTCCTTTAACAACATCTGGGTCGTCGTTAGAAATACCATAAGCCGTATAATCTGTAATAACATCGTGATGTGGCACACCGGTATACCAAATGTGCGTGACACCTAAATCTTTAATTTTAGATAAAGCCTTATCGGTAAAATCGTTAAACTTCCCAACTCCATTTTCTTCAATGGTTCCCCAGGGTTTATTGGTCTCATTTGTATTTCCGAATAAACGTGTAAATACTTGATAAACGACTTCCTTTTTTGGTGCGGTGGCAGTCTCTGCCTTATTACTTTCTTTCAAAATATCTTTCTTTTTAGAATCACAGCTGATTAAAACTAATAAAATCATTGCAATTGATGCTATACCTTGTTTAAACATTATAATATTATTTTAATTTCTAACTCAGAATCTACCTCCCATATTAATGGAATTTCTAAAATACGCGTGTGTTTATCGTATGTAAACGCCAATTCTTTTTTACCGTTTTTAATGCTTGCTGGCGCTGTTTCCATATTATGAATAATTAGCTGAATGGTTTTTGAATCTACTTTGTACGCCGGACCTACATCATCTTTAAACACAAATTGCATTCCTTTTTTATGTTGTGAATAAGAAAAATTAAGGCGCTCGTATTTTCCTTTTTCAAATGCGTTTAATGTTTCCCCATCATCATTATATAACAGAGAAGAACTGCTTGTAATGGAGGCATCGTGATAGTAATGAAGCAGTAAATTGTGACCGGTATACGACTTGGTATTTTGCATGCGTCTTGCCATTGGAATAAATGCTCCGCCTTTAACATAGGTTGGAATGCTATTTTCGACTACCGAAACGGTTTTGGTTTGTCCGCCTTCAATTTTTTCATCTGTATAAAAATCGAACCACATATTATTTTTTGGAAATATAACTTCATGCGTTTTTACACCTGCTTCTAAAATAGGTGACACCAAAAAGGAATCTCCCCAATAATACGTATTTGCCAAATTTTGATAGGTAACATCTTTTGGATGCTCAAAAAATAACGGACGCATTAATGGTGTCCCTTTTTTATGATTCTGGAAGGCAAGGTTGTAATTATACGGCAATAAGGCATAACGTAATCTTATGGCTTTCCGTGCCAAATTCTTTGCGTGTTCGTTTCTAAAAACAGGTTCGCTAGGTACGTCTTCCTGTGCATGAGGTCTGTATATAGGCTGAAAAACGCCATATTGCAACCAACGTACATACAACTCGTCGTCTAGATTATCGCCTGCAAAACCACCTAAATCACTATGCATATAACCTAAGCCTTGCATTCCCATTTGTAGTGCAATTTCTGGCTGACTTTGCAATCCGCCCCAAGTGCGATTTACATCGCCAGACCACGGAATTAATCCGTAACGTTGCGAACCGGAATATCCCGCACGCATTAACACAAAAGGTCTCACTTTTGAATTCACTTTTAAGCTACTTTCATAAACCAATCGTGCCCAATCGTGACCATAAATATTATGCACTTCGTCTGCTGTTCCTGTGGCATGTAATAATGCTTTAGGATGCACTTCAGGCTCGCCTAAATCGCCCCAAATTCCAGATACGCCCATTTCGAATACATCCTTATAGATGTTAGAAAACCAATCGAAACCCGATTTGCTATAGATATCGATAAGACCTGTATTTCCGAAAAAGAAATCGTAAGTATAGGGTTGTCCTAATGAGTCTTTCGCTAACACATCTTGCTCGACAGCTTCTTCCCAACGGTTAGAGGTGGTTAACACAAAAGGCTCGGTAATTAAAATGGTATTTACCCCTTCCTTATCGAAATCTTTAATCATTTTTTCAGGCGTTGGAAACGAATCTGTATCGAATGCCAGATTCCCCATAGTGCCTTGCACCTCTTTCCCAAACCAATATAAATCTAAAATCACGGCATCTACAGGAATTTCTTCTGCTTTAAACTTAGCAATGGTTGCGCGTGTTTCTGCTTCGGAATGATAACCAAATCGGCTAGAAAAATTTCCCAAAGCCCAACGTGGTGGCATAGGTTGTTTTCCTGTTAATTGGGTGTAATTATCTATAATATTTTCCCACGAATCTGATGCAATAACCTGATAGGTTTTTCGGCCGGAAATGGTTTCGTAAGTTAGACTGTTATCCTGTTTACTATCTAAATCTAAATATCCGATAGGTGCATTGTCGAAATGAATCATGTATTGCTTAGAAGACATGACTATTGGCAAGGTAAAATTCATTAACTCGCTATGCGTTTCGTAACCGTAATGTGCACGATTGTATAATTGTAAACGGTGTCCGCGACGATTCATGCCCAACGCTCTAGCACCACCACCATACAACACTTCGGTATCGTCTAAATTAAACTGAATGGCTTCACCATCCTCGGTCTTCGAATAGCCGTCCTTTTCTGAAATTAAAGGTTGCCCTTTATATGTATATTGAATTTGAAAAGGTGATTTTTTAATAATTACAGACACGCCCTCTGAATTTAGACGCACAGCTTCCGGAGTATCTGAGATGTTAGAAAACGGCGTGTATTCTGTTAAAATTACCGCATGAGATTCTGGATTTTCTTGTTCTCCTTTTGGAATAAAAGTGGTTTCAACTATCGATTTATTGTATAATTTAATCACATAAACACCATCTTGAACCACAACTCTATAACCCGCTTTAGTGGTTTCTGAAGACACAAAAGTTCTATTGGGGTTCTGAGCAAAACTGACTTGTAAAAAGCAGAGCGCAAATAATATATATAGTATGTTTTTCATTTTATTTAGACATTAAAAAGGTAAACGGAATGTGTAATCGTGTTTGCCAAGACGCTTCCGAATGGTCGGCACCTTCAAACTTCTCATTCCTAAAGTTAGTAGTTGTATACCCCGCAGACTTAAACAACTCATTTACATCATCTTCGTATTTCTGATAATATTTATCGAGTGTTTTCGTTCCAAAATCGAAGTAAATTTTATGCGATTCAGGATTGGGCATATGTGCCTTTATATATTTTAAAAAAGCGACTGGAAAAGGACCGTTTAATTCAGGGTCGGCACCTGGCCAATGTGTAGACATACAAATCGCTCCACCAAATATTTCTGGGTATTCGCAAATGGCATACCAAGACATTAATCCTCCCATACTTGACCCCGCTACAACAGAATTGTTTTTATCTTTTAAGGTTGAAAAACGACTATCTATATAAGGTTTTATTTCTTCGACTAAATATTTTAAATAGTCATTTCCTTTAAAAATTAAATCTGGTTTATCTGTTTTCGCATGGGTTAAAAATGCTGACTTATCTTCTGTAGATAAATAGTCTATAGTATTTTGCGGAAACAAATCGGCATATCGTGTTTCTGAAATATTATGAATTCCCACTACAATAAAATCCTTTGTTTTATGGCTATTCATTAATTCTGAAGCCACCTCATCGACCATCCATTCTTGGTGATTCCAAGTGGCAGATGCATCGAACAACATTTGTCCATCGTGCATATATAACACGGCATATTTTTTAGATTTAGAATATCCTTTAGGCAACCAAATATCGACCGTTCTAGGCGTGATATATTTAGATGGAAATTTAGAAATTCGTAAAATTTTTCCGGAAGATATTTCTGCATTCGAAAGTTCTACAGTTTCAATTTGACTCTGTGCATTAGTTGCTAAAACACAACATAAAACCATTAAAAAGAACTGTTTCATAATTCATTTTTTGTGGTTAATAAAAGCGGACCTTTTTCAGTAAGTTTTAAATGTGTTTCCCAAGTTACAGTTGCTCCCGTAACAACATTTTTAAGAGTTTCACCTTCTAAATTCAATTCCTTAAAGCGTGTTAAATCTAATTCTTTAGCCTCTTCATTTTTGTTTAAAATAAGAACAACCGTTTCGTCATCTTGAACTCTACACAAGACATAAATTCCATTTTCTGGAGCAAAATGAACAGTTTTACCAGTATGAATAGCCTTGCTCTTTTTTCTATAATTTAAAATCTTCGAGACAAAATCTTGCATATCGGCTTGGCTTTCGGACAAACCTAAACCGGTAAACGCATTTACAGCATCGTCTTGCCAGCCACCAGGGAAATCGGACCGAATTAAACCATGGTCGTCTGGTTGTGCCGTGTTTTGCATTAAAATTTCGGTACCATAATACATTTGCACTATGCGTGGGATGAGAAAAATATAGCTCAACGCCATTTTAGTATTAGCAATATTTTCGTGAAGCTGAGTAAATACACGGTCCATATCGTGATTGTCTGCAAAAATTAAAATATCTTCAGGAGTTGTATAAGCAAAATCCATTGCCAAACCTTCGTACATTTTTACAAAACCAGTCGCCCAATCTTCATTTTCATTTAAGGCGCTTATTATATTTTGTTGCATCGGAAAATCCATAGTCGATTTTAAATGCGATTCGTAACCTTCTTTATTAGGTGTTCCGGCTTGCCAGTATCTTACCAATAACGGATTTGTACTCCACTCTTCACCAACAATATTAAAATTCGGGTATTCTGACATTATTGTTGAAGCCCAAGTACTCATAAATGATTTGTCGGAATACGGATAGGTATCTTGACGAATACCTGCGAGTCCCAAAGTTTCAATCCACCATATATTATTCTGAATAATATACTTCGCCATAAATGGATTTCTCTGATTTAAATCGGGCATAGATGGCACGAACCAGCCTTCGACCATATCTTTTTTATCGACTTTTGAAGCATAGGTATCTTGATTTGTAGTGCGCCGGTGATTCGAATTACGAAGTGTTCCAGAGGTTTCAAACGTTTCTTGCTGATTCACCCAATCTGTAAAAGGCAAATCTTTCATCCACCAATGTTCACTTCCGCAATGGTTCGCCACCATATCCATGATAAGTTTTAAACCTCGAGCATCCATTTTTTGAGCCAATTCTTTATAATCTTGAAGTGTTCCAAAACGCGGGTCCACTTCATAAAAATCGGTCATGGCATAGCCGTGATACGAAGACGAATTCATATCATTTGTTAGCATAGGTGTTGGCCAAATCGCTGTAAATCCTAAGTTATCTATATAATCTAAATGATTTATAATACCGCGAATATCGCCACCATGTCTTGCATAATTATCGGTTCTATCTATTTTTTGTTCCCTTAAATCGGTATCGATATCATTTTTAATATTCCCGTTAGAAAACCGGTCTGGCGTAATTAAATACATCACATCTGAACTATTAAAACCAATATAATCTTCAGGGTTTTTAGGACGAGCTTTTAATTCGTATTCATATTTAACCGAGGTACCATCGGCTTTACGAAACACGATATCGAATGTTCCTGGCACCGTTGAAGCATCAATTTTTAAATCGATAAATAAATAATTCGGACTATGAGCTTGGTGCACTTCAGAAATGGAGACACCTGGATAGTTAATTTCGGGAATAGCGTTTCCTATTTCAGAGCTATTTACAAGCAATTGCAATTCTGAATTTTTGAAACCCACCCACCAATTTGGCGGTTCTAAACGTATCATTTGCGCTTGAGTTGCTAGTGTTACAAACATAAAAACCAAACTAAAAAAGATGTTTTGTTTTACGTTATAACATGTATTAAAAAATATTTTTATCATGATAACTATGAAATCTAAAATCAGGAGTTGCTAAGTAAAAGCGCAGGATGCAGCAACTTAAAATACGATAAAAGAAATGTGCATTTTGACTATTAAATTTTGATAATTCTAACCATCAAAATGCACAAGAATAAAGTACTAATCTTCTAATTGAAGTACTACTTTTTTATTGTTAGCGAGTATTTCTAATTCGCTACCTTTTTCAAGTTTAAATTCAGCGCCTTTTTGAGTCACTTTAACTTTTACAACCTGATTTCTAAAATTCACTTTAAATGAATATCCTTCCCATTGTTCTGGAATTTTAGGTTCGAAAGACAACATATTATCTTTAATTCGCATGCCTCCAAATCCTTCAACAATACTCATCCATGTTCCTGCCATAGATGTAATGTGCAGTCCTTCTTCAACTTCTTTATTATAGTCGTCTAAATCTAAACGCGACGTACGTAAATAAAACTCGTACGCCTGATCCATACGGTCTAATTTAGCCGCTTGAATACTGTGTACACAAGGTGATAATGAACTTTCGTGAACCGTAAATGGCTCGTAAAAATCGAAATGACGTTCTAATTCTTCTGTAGTAAAATGATCTTCGAAAAAGTAGAACCCTTGTAATGTATCGGCTTGTTTAATATAAGGTGAACGTAAAATACGATCCCAAGACCATTTTTGATTAATTGGTCGCGAGGCTTTATCTAAGTCGGCTACCGTAATTAATTCTTTGTCTAGGAACCCGTCTTGCTGTAAGTACACATTATATTTTTCTGAGAATGGTAAATACATGTTTCCAGCTACAGCTTTCCATTTTTCTAATTCTTCTGGAGACAGATTTACTTTATCCTGAATTCTACTAAAATCGTCCTCGTACTCTTTAGCAACTTTCTTAATATTTTCTATCGCATAATCGATACACCACTTTGCAATGTAATTGGTGTAGAAATTATTATTGACGTTGTTTTCGTACTCATTCGGACCAGTAACACCAAGAATAACATATTTATCGTGTGCTGCAGATAGCGTAGCACGCTGTTGCCAAAAACGCGCAATACCGATTAAAACTTCCAATCCTTTTTCTGGAATGTAGCTATAGTCGTTTGTGTAGCGGTAGTAGTTAAAAATAGCAAATGCAATAGCACCGTTTCTATGAATTTCTTCGAAAGTTATCTCCCATTCGTTATGGCATTCTTCACCATTCATAGTTACCATTGGGTATAAGGCCGCACCATTTGTAAACCCTAATTTCCCTGCATTTTCAATAGCGCGATCCAAGTGATTGTAGCGATACTCTAATAAATTACGCGCCACTTTTTGATCTTTGGTCGCCATATAAAATGGAATACAATACGCTTCGGTATCCCAATATGTACTTCCGCCGTATTTCTCGCCTGTAAATCCTTTTGGACCAATATTTAAACGTGCGTCCTTACCTAAGTAGGTATGATTTAATTGCATGATATTAAATCTTATTCCTTGTTGCGCTTTAACATCTCCAGAAATGGTAATATCTGCCATGTCCCAAATTTTAGCCCAAGCTAATTCTTGTTGCACTAATAGATGTTGGAATCCTAAGTTTACCGCTTTACTCAACGTTTCTTTTGCTGCCGAAACCAGTTGCAATGCGTCGTGATTACGATCTACAGTATACCCACCATATTTATGAATAGAAAAGGTTTGAGTTTGTTTTACTGACGTAGTAAACTTAAACATAATACTTCTATCGGAGTGCGATGTGTCTTCTTTAGCTTCAAGTTTTTGTCCGTCTAAAAAATATTCCGAAGTCATAAACGTACATGTTTTAAACTCCGTTTTCATGGTATAAGCTTCTATAAATGCCATGGCACCATCTTGAGTTACCGCAGTAGTTTCCCAAAACTTATCGTCCCAGTTGGTATCTTCATTAGTAATTCCAGAATCTAAATACGGCTCGAAGGTAATTTCTGCATCACCACTTAAAGGCGTAACGTTGTAAGAAATAGCCCCAACCTCATCTAAATCGATGCTTAAGAAACGTTTCGTTTCTACACGTATTTGCATGTCGTTTGGCAATGTAGCTTCAAAAGAACGCGACAACCAACCTTCTTTCATATTTAATTCACGTTTAAAATCTGAAACGTGTTTACATGTATATAAATCTAAAGGATTTCCGTTTACGAATACATTAATACCAATCCAACTTGGAGCATTTAATACTTTAGCAAAATATTCTGGATAGCCATTTTTCCACCAACCTACACGTGTTTTATCTGGATAATATACACCAGCGATATAACTTCCTTGAAATGTTGGCCCAGAATAGTACTCTTCAAAATTAGCACGTTGCCCCATGGCACCATTACCAATACTAAATAAACTTTCTGACGATTTAACGCGTTCTACATCAAATCCTTCTTCAATAATCGACCAATTGTCTGGTTTAATATAATCTTGATTCATTTTTTATTTAAGATAATAAAATACCGCGATTTATATACTGAAGAAGAATCATTCAGTGTATGCGCCGCTTTAGGGTATTCTAGTTGTTAATTAATTTATTTATAAATTCTGTTGAAATCTCCGTGAAGTCGTTAAAAATATAATCGGCTTCATGTAATACGTCTTGACTACCAATACCAATCGAAATCATATGCGCCGCATTTGCAGCTTGTACGCCTGCAACAGAATCTTCAAAAACAATACAGTCTTCTGGTTTTACGTTTATAGCAGTAGCTGCATTTAAAAACACTTCTGGGTCCGGCTTTGCTTTAGAAACATCGTTCCCATCTACAATAGCTTCAAACTTAGATAAGATGTTTACTTTCTCTAATATAATTCTTGCGTTTTTACTTGCTGAACCTAAAGACACGCCTTGGTTGTTATCTTTTAAATAATCGAGCACACGAGGCACATCTGGAAGAATTTCTGAATTATCCATTTTATTAATAAACTCTAAATATTCGGTGTTTTTTAAAGTCATTAACTCTTGAAACTTTTCTTCGGAAACAGAAGTTTCTCCCCAAGCCAAGATTTTTTTAAGCGATTCGACTCTGCTCACGCCTTTAAGTTGTTCATTCTGAGTTTCGGTAAAATCGAAGCCTAAACTATTGGCAAGATTTTTCCAAGCCAAAAAATGATACTTTGCGGTATCTACAATAACACCGTCTAAATCGAATATAAATCCTTTTCTTTTCATACGTTTTCTAATTCTGGTTGATACGATATAGCATTTTTATCTGTGATTAACAAGTTACAAAATCCTGCTATAATGAGACTTAAACCGGCCACCAACATGGCATTTATAGTTTCTTCGCCTAATAAACTAGACACAAAATTAATTCCTCCTACTGCCGCAATAATTTGTGGGATAACAATAAACATATTGAAGATTCCCATAATAACTCCCATTTTTGTAGGATCTACGGCACTTGACAGCATGGCATATGGCATAGATAAGATACTACCCCAAGCAATTCCGACAAGAATAAATGAATATTTTAGAAATTCTGGAGCGGGTATAAAATACATGGATAAAAATCCTAAACCGCCTAAAAACAGCGATCCCATATGCACATATTTTCGATTAATCCGTTTTTTAGAAGTGTAAAAAGCTAGCACCAAAGCAAAAACCATTGATGATAATCCATAAATTCCCATAGAGGACCCCACTAAATTTGAAGATTTTTGAAATGCAGTATTCACTACATCGAAAGCTTCAGCTTGTGCAGGGATGGTTAAATCGTAAGCCGATTCTATTGGTGCAGGTGTATGATAAATATGTTCTGTTAGTGCTGGATTGGCTAAACTCCACATGGTAAAAAAGGCGAACCAACTAAAAAATTGAATTAACCCTAATTTTTTCATCGTGGTAGGCATGTTCCCTATATTATTTGTAATATCTGATATGAACGAATTTTTCTTAGCTTTCTCCTTTTCGAAAGCCTCCATATCTTCTGGCGGATATTCTGAAGTTGTAAACACGGTATATAAGATACTGACTAAAAACACCACAGCACCAATACCAAAAGCGACTTTAACCGACATAGGCACAACACCCATAGGCGCGGCATCGCTAACCCCTAACTGAGAGACCATCCAAGGTAAATTACTTGCTACCCATGTACCAATACCAATAATTAGAGTTTGTACTACAAAGCCGTAAGACCGTTGAGAATCGGGCAGTTTATCGGCAACTAAGGCACGAAATGGTTCCATAGACACATTAATAGACGCATCTAAAATCCATAAAAAACCTGCAGCCACCCATAACACAGGCGAATGTGGTACAATTAATAAGGCAATAGAGCTTAATAAAGCTCCGATTAGAAAATAAGGCTTTCGTCTTCCCCAACGTGGGCTCCAAGTACGATCGCTTAAATAACCAATAATAGGCTGAATTAATAAACCCGTTAAAGGCGCAGCTATCCATAACAATGGAATGGCTTCCTTGTCTGCACCTAGTGTTTGAAATATTCGAGACATAAAGCCTCCTTGTAATGCAAATCCGAATTGTATTCCTAGAAAACCGAAACTCATGTTCCATATTTCCCAGAAATTGAGGGCACGCTTTTTCATTAATAGTATATTTAAATGAATACCATTGACAAGCGAAAAACTTATCAAAACTTATTGTGAGAAGTAAAAATACAAGTTTTGATTATGGCGCTAATATACAAAAGATTTTAAATTAGCCTATGTTAAATTTTATTTAGTAGATTCTCTTTCTTTTAATTCGGTCTCTATTACCACCGATTTAAAATACTCGTACTCAGACTCGTTTTCTAATTTTTCTATTAATAATTCGGCAGCAACGGCTCCTATTTTCTTACCATGCTGACAAACAGTTGTAAGCGTTGGCGTAGAGTGACGAGACAAAACACCATCTGTAAAACCAATAACTTGAAGGTCTTCTGGAATTCTTTTCCCGAGTTTTCTAGCCACCTTCATTACAGTTATAGCGTACAATTCGTTTACAGCAAAAACACCATCTATATTCGGGTTTTCTAAAAATAAAGTTTTGAGTTCTTGTTCTAAGACTTCAATATAATCTTCAGAAACTAGCTTATCATCAACCTTTAGTATTAATTCCGATTGGGTATCAATATTATGTTCATTAAGCGCTTCAATGTAGCCTTGCGTGCGTAAACGCCCCACACTAATATAGTCTTTAGTGGTAATGATTGCGATGTTTTTACATTGATTTTCTATCAGTTTAACGACAGCTTTTTTAGCTCCTTTTAAATCGTCTACAACAACCTTATCACAATTAATTTCATTTACTACACGATCAAACATAACAATTGGCATCCCTTGGCTAATCGTTTCATTAAAATGGTGATAATCTTGCTTTAATAATGTTTGTTTAGACATCGATAAAATAAACCCATCTATACTACCATTGGCGAGCATTTCCATGTTTATTACCTCTTTATCGAAAGACTCATTAGACAGTCCAATAATAACATTATACCCTTTTTTATTAGCAACCTCCTCTATGCCTTGAATGACTTTAGAGAAAAAATGATGTACAATTTCTGGAATAATAATCCCTATGGTTTTGGTCTTTCTATTCTTTAAACTTAACGCAATATTATTAGGTCTGTAATTATACAATTTTGCAAAGGCCTTAACCTTCTCTCTTGTATCTTCACTAATTTCTTTACTATTTCGCAATGCTTTAGAAACTGTAGCAATAGACACATCTAATTCTTTCGCTATTTGTTTTAAGGTAACTTTCTTTTTCATTGCTTATGGGTTTAACTACAAATATACTACAACCTTGTCATTTTTCAATATTTAACATCATTTTGATGATTTATTTGCAAAAACAGAAAAAGTTACTAACACGAAAACGTTTACGTTAAGAATTTCGTAAACGTAAAATCAGCTTTAACATAAAATTTACATAATTTTAATCTCGAGAAGTAAGAATACAAAACAAACAAACCTAATCAGATTTAAATTAATTCACATTGTATGAAAACAATTTTAAACAGTTTATTACTGGCACTGTTTTTTGCTCCAGCCTTGGTATTGGCGCAACAAACAGTCACAGGAAAAGTTTCCGAAGAAACATCAAATTTACCCATACCAGGTGTAAATATTATTGTTAAAGGAACAACAACTGGAACAGCTACAGATTTCGATGGAAATTACACACTTTCAGTTAGTAATGGCGATATTTTAGAATTTTCCTATTTAGGGTATACTTCAAAAGACGTAACCTATACAGGACAAAGCACACTTAACATTAAATTAGCAGAAAATGCTGCAGAACTAGACGAAGTAGTTGTTATTGGTTATGGTGCCGTTAAAAAAGAAGATTTAACTGGTGCTGTAGATATGGTAAATTCAGACGACTTTAACGAAGGTCCTGTATTATCGCCACAACAATTAATTAGTGGTAAAGTTGCTGGTGTTTCTGTAACTTCTGGAGGAGGAGCTCCTGGAGAAGGCCAAAACATTATTATTAGAGGACAAGGATCTTTAGCTCTAGAGCGTACACCGCTTTATGTAATAGATGGTTTTCCTATAGAAAAAGGAGGCGTTGGCGGATCTAGAAACCCACTTAACTTTATTAATCCTAACGACATTGAAAGTATGGTTGTTTTAAAAGATGCTTCTGCTACAGCAATCTACGGATCACGTGCTGCAAACGGTGTGATTTTAATTACAACTAAAAAAGGTAAAGACAGTGGTTTTAAATTTAGCTTAAACAGTTCTGCTACAGTAGCAACTCCAATTAACCAAGTAGATGTTATGACAGGTGATCAATTTAGAACGCTTATCACAGAAACTGGAACAGCAGAAAATATAGCCCTATTAGGAAATGAAAACACTAACTGGCAGGACCAAATTTACACAAACGCATACGGATCTGACCACTCGTTTAGTGCTTTAGGTAATGCTTATGGTGTACCTATAAGAGCATCTATAGGCTATACAGACCAAGATGGGATTTTGAAAAATGACAATCTTAACAGAACAACAGGATCTTTAAACATTAAGCCTAGTTTATTCGATGATCATTTAAAGTTAGACTTAAATGCTCGTGGAATGTATACTGAAAATACATTCGCCAACAGAGATGCTATCGGGTCTGCTATCGATTTCGATCCTACAAAACCTATTTACGATGCAAATTCGAAATATGGCGGATACTATTCTTGGATAGACCCTAACACGGGTAACCAACCAAGTTTAGCACCTACTAACCCATTGGCTTTAATTGATTTGGTTGATGACACTTCTGAAGTTCGTCGTTTTGTTGGGAATGCTAAAATTGATTACAAGCTTCACTTTTTTGAAGATATTACAGCAACAATAAACATTGGTTTAGATAAACAAAATAGCCACGGTAGAAAAATAACATCAGATTTAATACCAACAGCCGATGAATCTTGGAATGGATCACGTACAAGTTTTGTAAATAATGCTACCAATCAATTATTTGATGCCTATATTACTTACGACAAATCGTTTAAAGACATTCATAGTTTAACCGCTGTGGCAGGATATTCTTACCAATCTTTTGAATTTGATAACAATAGTTACGACAGTGAAGACGAAGAAGACGGACTAGCGTACGAATTTATCGACAAGTCGAAAAACGTACTATTATCATATTTTGGTCGTGTTAACTATAACTACGACAACAAATATCTTATCACCGCTAGTTTAAGAGCAGATGCTTCTTCTAAATTAAATCCAGACGACCGTTGGGGTTATTTCCCTTCTGTAGCTGCAGCTTGGAATATTCACAAAGAAGCTTTTCTAGAAGGAAGTGCTTTTAACGAATTAAAATTAAGAGTTGGTTATGGTGAAGTAGGAAACGTAAATGGGTTAGGAGATTATAAATTCTTAACACGTTACGATGGTAGTCAAGCAACAGCAGGTTACCAATTAGGAAGTTCATTCTACCAAACGTTTAGACCATCTCCAATTAACGAGGATTTACGTTGGGAAGTTGGGCAAACATTAAACATTGGTATAGACTATGCCTTTTTATCTAGAAGAATCTCTGGATCTATTAACGTGTATTCAAAGAAAACTACAGATTTAATTAGCAACTCATTCATCGATCCTTTCACAAACTTCGGAAATCAAATTGAAGCTAATATTGGAGACATGGAAAACAGAGGGGTTGAATTCAACTTAAACTTAATTCCTGTAAGAAATGATAATTTTGAGTGGAGCATTAACTATAATATTGCTTTAAATGAAAATGAAATAACAAACCTTCCCGATCAACAATTAGTTGGAGGTATAACTGGAGGTACAGGTAATACGGTACAAACACATATAAAAGGTGAAGCTCCATTTAGCTTTTTAGTGTACGAGCAAGTTTACGATAGCAACGGAAGCCCAGTTGAAGGTGCCTATGTAGACAGAAATAATGATAATATTATTAATGAAGAAGATAAATACATAAATCACGATCCGTATGCAGATATTACTATGGGTTTAAGTACAAACTTAAGCTATAAAAAATGGGATTTTGCAGTAGTTTCGAGAGCAAATATTGGAAACTACATTTACGATAACGTAGCGTCTCGTGCCGGGATTTTAAATAGAGCTACTGAAAATGGAATTTTAACAAACCTACATACAGACTATTACGACACAGGTTTCCAAAACTTAACAGACAGTGGTTTATTAAGCGACCATTATGTAAAAGATGCCTCTTTCTTTAAAATAGACAACATCACGTTGGGCTATACACTAACCGAAGCTATTAAAAACACAACATTCCGTTTCTATGGTTCTGTTCAAAATGTATTAATCGCTACAGATTACGACGGATTAGATCCAGAGGTTTACGGTGGAATTGACAACAATTTCTACCCAAGACCAAGAACATATGTATTAGGTGTAAATATTGACTTTTAAAAAAAGAATTCATGAGAAAATTAATAAATAAATTCACAGTTGGTATCGCTTTAACGCTTTCTGTCGTGTCTTGTCATGACGATTTAGACCAATTGCCTATCGATCCAGATAGCTTTACAGAACAAGATGTTTTTGCAACTACTGAAGAAGCCAAAGGTGCATTAGCAAAATTATATGCTAGTTTAGCATTAACAGGACAAGAAGGACCCGCAGGTCAAGCAGATATTTCAGGTATAGATGAAGGGTTTTCACAATATACACGTATGCTTTTCAATCTAAATGAATTAACTACAGATCATTCTGTTGTAGGATGGGGAGATCCAGGATTACCGGATTTACACAACTTAAGTTGGTCGTCTAGTAACGATTTTTCTGAAGCAATGTATTACCGTTTAGGACAAGAAGTGTCTTTCTGTAATTCATTCATTAGTAATGCCGCGCCATTAACAGATGCAGAAGCACAAACATTTATTGCCGAAGCTCGTTTTTTAAGAGCTTTTGCTTACTATAATTTAATAGATTTATATGCAAATGTGCCATTAACAACAGAAGTGTCTACTGCTTTACCAACACAAAGTAACAGATCAGAATTATTTACATTTGTGGAGTCAGAATTATTAGAAATTCAAGAGCTTTTAGCAGATAGTAATGAATATGGTCGAGTAGATAAAGTAGCGGCTTGGGCCCTATTATCGCGTTTATATTTAAATGCTGAATCTTGGATTGGAGAAAACAAATACGCCGATTGTATTACTTATTCGAATAATGTGATCAATTCTGCCTACAGTTTAAATACTACAGATCTTAACGGAAATGGTTCTGCTTACGATGAATTATTCTCGGCAGATAACGACCGCAATGGTTCGCAAAACGAATTTATATTCACAGCTAATTTTGATGGTGTACAATCTACTACTTACGGTGGAACAACCTTCTTAATCCACGCGTCTATTGGTGGTAGTATGGATCCACTTGCTTCCGGAGTGAACGGAGGTTGGGCCGGACTAAGAACCACAAAAGCGTTAGTTAGTAAATTTGAAAGTTCTATTACAGGTCGCGATAGCGATGGAAATCCAACAGCTTGGGCTGATAATCGTGCGATGTTTTACACAGACGGACAAGAATACGAAATTACAACCATTGCAAACACCTTTACAGATGGCTATGCTGTAACTAAATTTAGCAATGTTAATGGAGACGGAAGCCAAGCCAATGATACTTCTGGAGAATTTGCAGATACAGACATTCCTTTAATTCGATTAGCCGAAATTTATTTAAACTATGCCGAAGCTGCTGTACGTGGCGGTGGTGGAGATTTGAATACTGCTGTAAGTTTAATCAACCAATTAAGAGCGCGTGCTTATGGTAATAACTCTGGAAATGTATCTATTTCTGATTTGTCTTTAGGCTTCATTTTAAATGAACGTTCAAGAGAATTGTATTGGGAAGGTTTAAGAAGAACAGATTTAATTCGTTTTAATCAGTTTACAACAGACACGTATTTATGGCCTTTTAAAGGCGGATCTAGTGCAGGTAACGGTGTAGAGTCTTTCAGAGAAATATTTCCTTTACCAACTAACGTGATTTCTATAAATCCGAACTTAGAACAAAATCAAGGTTACTAATACTAAAACAATCTAATATGAAAAATATAGTTTCAAAAATATTGAGTATAATGTTGGTTTGTTTAGCATTATACAGTTGCACCACAGACGATGTAGATACCGTACTTAACGATACAGCTACTACAGCATTGTCTACCTCTGCGAGCGATGTTGTGCTTCTAAAAGAAAACGAAGGTACAACCGCTTTAACTTTAAACTGGACAGAACCAGACTACGGCTATAATGCCATTCCAAAATATACGGTATATTTTGATGTTGCAGGGAATAATTTTCAGAACGCTGTAATAAAAGACGCAGGAAATACTTTAGAGTATGCTGTCGCTACTGAAAATTTAAATACCATTTTACAAACATTAGAAATAGAACCAAATACGCCTACCGCTTTAGATCTTAAAGTGGTAAGCACAGTTGGTACTAGTCAAGTTGCTGCGGTTTCAAACACCGAAGCTATTACGGTTACTGGCTATGCGAATGTTTTGGACTTATCGACAAACTGGGGTCTTGTAGGAGATGCTACAGTTAACGGTTGGGATGGTCCAGATATGCCTTTCTATCAAACTAGCGAAGCTGATGTTTTTGTAGCTTACGTAACCCTTAAAACAGGTGAATTTAAGATTAGACAAGACAATAGCTGGGATGTAAATTACGGAGATACTGGAGCCGATGGGACATTAGAAGCTGGAGGCGACAACATAAAAGTAGACGCTGGAACGTATAAAGTAACCTTTAATCAAGGCACCTTAACTTATACTATCGAAGCGTATACTTGGGGACTTGTTGGAGATGCAACACCTAATGGTTGGGATGGTCCAGATACGCCTTTAACTTACGACCCAACTTCAGACCAATGGCGTGCTATTGTAGCACTTACTGCTGGTGAAATGAAATTCAGAAGAAATAACGACTGGGCGTTTAACTATGGAGATACAGGAAACGATGGGTCTTTAGAAGATGGAGGCGATAATATTCCTGTTACGGCTGGAAATTATTTAGTGACTTTAAACCTAAACGACCTAACCTATACTCTAGAACCTATTGAAAAACTTTGGGGACTAGTTGGAGACGCTACGCCTAACGGCTGGGATGGTCCAGATACTTTATTAAGTATGGATTATGCACAAGAAGGTGTTTGGTATATAAATGGAGTTTCGCTAACAACTGGCGAAATGAAATTTAGAGCGAACAACGATTGGGGTATTAACTATGGTGACGATGGAAACGATGGAAACCTTGATGACGGTGGCGCAAATATTCCGATTACTGCTGGTAATTATAATATTGTTTTAGACCTATCAGACGACAGCAACCCAATGTACACAATTTCAGCAAACTAATTTATAAACACATGGCTGTGACGTAATAATCACAGCCATTTTTGTTTTTAATCAATAACAACATTATGAAAACAAACTTACTTTCTTTCTTATTTATAATAGCATCTTGGTTGGGTTTTGCTCAGATTACCACGAGTCCGAGTGCTTTTAACACCACCGATGCAGTCACCATAACAGTAGACATTACATCTGCAACCGGTTGTAATTCTCTTAACAATCCTTCTAAAGTGTATATGCATTCTGGAATAGGAAGCGATTCCAATCCATGGGAATACAATGTAGTTGGTAATTGGGGTAAAGACGATGGTATAGGAGAAATGACCAATAACGGAAACGGCATTTGGAGCATTACTATTACCCCAAAAACTTATTTCAGCTTAACCGATGCTCAAGCATCTTCCGCTTCAAAAATGGGAATGGTGTTTAGAAACCCGGAAGGCAATCAGGAACTAAAAGCTTCAGGATGTAACGACTTCAGCATTAACGTGGGAACATTTCAAGTCACATTAAATAGTCCTTCAGAAAACAGTACAACTATTGTAAATTCTGGCGGTAACCTCAGCATTACAGCTTCAAATACCAACGGAAATGCAAATTATAGCTTGGCTAGCAATGGTTCTACCATTAATACAAGTACTAATACGTCTGCGTATTCATATACGCACTCTAATATTACAACAAATCAGAATTATACGTTAACCGTAACGCAAGGCACAGAAACAGTTTCAAAATCGTTTTCGGTTTTAATTAATCCGGGAACTATTGCGCAAGCGATGCCTAGCGGATTGGAAAACGGAATTAATTATAATGACAGCGATGCTTCAAAAGCAACACTTGTTTTAGATGCACCCTTAAAAGATTTCGTTTACGTGGTTGGAAGCTTCAATAACTGGCAACCATCGTCGGCCTACGCCATGAAAAAGGACCCGAGTTCTGGAAAATTCTGGTTAGAATTAACGGGGCTAACATCTCAAAAGATTGAAACCTATCAATATTGGGTGGTAGACGAAACGCCAATTGCAAATTCACCTGCACTAGTAAAAACAGCCGACCCATTTTCAACTTTAGTATTATCTCCTTTCGATGATTCTGAAATTTCTTCTGAAACATATCCGAATTTACCACAATATCCAGCAGGCCAAGAACGCGAAGTTACCGTACTACAAACTGGTAAAAGTGATTATAATTGGACAGTAACGAATTTCGAAAAACCTAAAAAAGAAGATTTAGTGATTTACGAAGTTTTAATTCGTGATTTCGATAAAGACAGAAACATTCAAGACTTAATAGACCGTATTGATTATTTTAAAGGATTGAATGTAAATGCGATTCAGCTGATGCCAATTATGGAATTTGAAGGCAACGAAAGTTGGGGTTACAACACCGCTTTTCATATGGCTTTAGATAAGTTTTACGGCACCGAAGATAAGGTTAAAGAGTTTGTCGATTTATGTCATAAAAACGGAATTGCAGTGATTCTAGATGTCGCTTTAAACCACGCCTACGGAAGAAATCCTATGGTACGTATGTGGATGAAAGATGCCGATGGCGACGGCTGGGGAGACCCAAGTGCTGAAAATCCATATTTTAACGAAGAAGCAAAACACAGTTACAGTGTGGGTTCCGATTTTAATCACCAACAAGACCGTACACAATATTATGTAGAGCGTGTGGTGAAACATTGGGTAACCGAATTCAATATCGATGGATTCCGTTGGGATTTAACTAAAGGATTTACGCAGAATTGCTCTTCTAGCGACGACAATTGCACAAACAGTTATCAGCAAGATCGTGTAGACATTCTAAAACAATATGCCGATTATTCTTGGAGTTTAGACGCTTCACATTACGTAATTTTCGAACATTTAGGTCAGGATAACGAAGAACAACAATGGGCAAATTACAAAGATGAAGACGGCAAAGGCATTATGATGTGGGGAAAAATGACAGGTTCTTACAACCAATTAACAATGGGTTATGCATCCGATTCTAACTTTAACCGCATGGGCCACGAAGCACACGGATTCGATTCTAAACGTCTTGTGGGTTATGCCGAAAGTCACGACGAAGAACGCCTTATGTATAAGAATTTACAATACGGTGCGTCTAGCGGAGCTTATAATGTAAAAGATTTAAATACGGCATTACAGCGTATGGAAGCTTTGGGAGCTATTACCCTTACTATTCCTGGACCAAAAATGATTTGGCACTTTGGCGAATTAGGGATGAATAACTCTATTTTCACCTGCACCGACGGTACGGTGTCTTCAGACGATTCGTGTAAATTATCTACAAAACCTCAACCACAATGGGACGATAATTGGTTAGGAAACACCGCTAGGAAATCAGTTTACGATACGTGGTCGCATTTAAATGCTCTAAAAATTAACGAAGCTGTTTTTGAAGGCGATTACACCATTACTTCAGGAGATTTAACACCAAGAATCCGTGTTTGGAATTCCGATTTGCCAGCTACAGAATTAACAGATGTTGTTATCATCTCTAATTTTGATACGACCTCTAAAACCGTAAACCCCGATTTCCCAACTAATGGCACTTGGTACGATTTAATGGACGATACAGGAAGTACATCAATTTCTGCAACTAATGCAATTACTTTACAGCCGGGAACATTTAAAATTTATGGAAATAATCTCCCTAAAAGTTTAAGTGTAGACGATGCGCCATTAAAAGATGTATTTTCAATTTACCCTAATCCAACAAAAACAAGCTTTAAAATTAATGTAGAAGCCACCCAATTAAGCATTTTTGATATCACAGGAAAATTGGTTAAAGATTTTAAAGGCAGTTTTAATACTTCAAATTCGTTTAATATGTCTCAACTTAAATCAGGTTTATACCTCGTGAGAATAATTAATGCGAGAGGGCAACAAAACACCTCTAAACTTATTAAGATTTAATTCAACAAATATTTCATAAACCTAACGTCTAACAGACCTACTTGTTAGACGTTTTTTTTATTTAAAAACCCTAATGTTCCCTTAAAATAAACGGTAAATTGAAACTATAAAACAGATTAATCCGTATTTTTGAGTAACAACACCTTCGCTTATGAAACTTATTTTAAAAGATTACATTCTTCCATTAAAACACACCTTCACAATATCTAGAGAATCTATTGATGTGCAACCGAGTTTAATCGTCGTTTTAGAGGATGGTGGTCTTTCAGGTTATGGTGAGGCGACTTCAAATCCGTATTATAACATTACCGTTCCTATAATGATGGAAACATTGAGTAATGTGAAAGAAATTATTGAAGCAACTACTAATGAAACGCCTGAAATCTTTTGGGCTAAAATGTATCCGCTTTTAAAGCATAATATGTTTGCGCTATGTGCATTAGACCTTGCATATAACGATTTATATGCACGAAAACAAAATAAGAAATTATACGAACTTTGGGGTTACGACATTTCAAACAACCCAATAACAGATTATACTATTGGCATTGATACCGTTGAAAAAATGGTAGCAAAAATGAAAGAACTCCCTTGGCCTATTTACAAGATTAAATTAGGTACAAATGAAGATATTAAAATAGTTACCGAATTACGAAAACACACCGATGCTATTTTCAGAATTGATGCGAATTGCGGATGGGGCGTCGATGAAGCTCTTGAAAATGCTATCGCATTAAAAGCTCTTGGTGTGGAATTTTTGGAACAACCTTTAAAAGCCGATAACTGGGACGGCCATAAAAAGCTATTTCAAGATTCTGTACTTCCAATAGTCGCAGACGAAAGTTGTCAGGTGAGTGAAGACATTGCTAAATGCCATAACCATTTCCATGGCGTTAATGTGAAACTTGTAAAATGTGGCGGGTTAACACCTGCTAGAACCATGCTTTTAGAAGCTAAAGATCTAGGTATGAAAACCATGGTAGGTTGCATGACGGAATCTTCGGTTGGTATTTCTGCTGTAGCACAACTTTTACCTTTACTTGATTATGTCGATATGGATGGTGCCATGTTGTTAGCAAAAGATATTGCTACAGGTATAACCATTAAAAATGGTGTAACTCATTACAGTGCCTTAAACGGAACTGGAGTAACTTTACTATAATGGACGTTACAAAAGGTCCGAACGATAAAATATATCTGGACAACACAAGCTTTTCTTATTTTGGAGGTACCTCGTATTTAGGTTTAGCCACACTACCTGCTTTCCAAGATGCCATAATACAAGGCATTAAAAAATGGGGAACAGCTTATGGTAGCTCTAGACATGCCAACGTAAAACTAGACGTTTTTAAAGCTACGGAATTACTTTTGGCCTCTCAATTACAAACTGAAGACTGTCTTACAGTCTCTTCTGGAATGTTAGCCGGTAAAATTGTGATTGACTACTTATCGGAATCGCATACACGGTTTTATCATTACCCCAATACGCATCCTGCTATTCTTGCAGCAAATAGTTTGCCTTTATATGTTGAAAATGCATTACATCCTACATTATTAACAGACGCCGAAGAACATATTGTAATCTGTGCAGATGCTGTGCCAACAGCACATGTTAATGCTTTAGATTTTAGTTTTCTAGAAACACTGCCGAAACAAAAACACATTACCTTACTTTTAGACGAATCGCATAGTATAGGCATAACGGGAGCAACAGGCATGGGTTTATTTAACAGTATTCCGACCACGCATATTTCACAAAAAATTATGGTAGCCTCTTTAGGAAAAGCCATGGGACTTCCTGGAGGCATTATAGCTGGCGATGCATCAACAATTGATGATATAAAATCGACGGTGATGTTTTCAACGGCATCTGGAATGAATCCTGCGTACTTAGAAGGGTATTTACAATCTGAAGCTATTTATAAAAATCAACAGGCTAAATTAAAAGAGAATCTACGCTATTTTTTCGATGGCTTACACCTGGATGATCGATTTATATTCAACACTCATTATCCTAACATTTATAATTTTCAACCTGGATTTTACGATGCTTTATTGAAGAAAAACATCGTTATCACACATTTTAATTACCCAACACCTGAATCTGTTTTAAGTCGGATTGTCTTATCTGCAAATCACTCTAAAACCGATATAGATACACTGAAACACACTCTTAAAACTCTTGCATAAAAAAAAGCACTTTCAATTTAGAAAGTGCTTTTTTAGTATCTAAAAACTAAACTCTATTCGTCCCACCATACTGGAGTTACTGGCGTTTCTTCATTCGCCGCAACGTTTTCTGGATTTCTAAACTCTTCAGTAGACGGATAACTCGCTCTTCTAAACCATTGTCCTACATAATCTCCATCTGAATCTTCTTCTTCTCTTATTTTTAAACCTTTAAAGACATCATCAGAAAAATCATATCTTCTGAAGTCTACAAAAGTTTCAGGATTTAAGAAATTATGAATATATTTTTCTTTCATAATATGTTGCAATTTCAATCCAGACTCACCTACAGCTACAGCACCATCTGCTATATAAGCTGTAGCATCTACACCATACTTAGACATACTCGCCTGAATACCTTCTAAATATGCATTGTAAGCTACACTATTTGTACCTGTACTTGTGGTAGAACCGCCATTAGCTAAGAAAGCAGCTTCAGCTTTAATAAACTGCGCTTCAGCATAACTTATAAGTAATAAAGGAGAATCTATAGAGGTATAAAAACCGCCATTCGAGAAACCTGTATTTCCTAAAGTTCCATCTGGAGCCAAACCGCCGCCACCACTTACGTAGCCTTTCCACTCGTCTGTGCCATCATTCTCACCAAAAACCGGTAAACGCGGATCGATTGATAAAGCATTACTTTCGAAAGGGAAGTAATCGCCATTCATAGAACTTACTAATTGACTCGCTAAATCGTTATGAAAATTCCCTGATCCTTTAGCAACAACCTCTGTAGAATACCATGGGTTTTGATTTTTATCATCGTAAAACATTTGAAAATCATCAGCGTTAGATTCAAATCCATTTTCAATTGTAGCTAATACATCGCTTGCAGTCACACTACCTTTACCTATTACATGCAATTGGTAACGCGCTTTTAAGGTGTAAGCCGCTCTAATCCATTTATCGATATCGCCTTCATAAATTAAATCGTCTGTTCCTAAATAGGTTCCAGACTCATCTACTTTTTGAAGTTCTACAATAGCACCATCTAAAAGATTAAATATTTCTTGATAAATAAATTCTTGCGAATCGAAAGCAGGAAACAAATTATCTTGTCCGTTTGTCGCTTCAGAATATGGAATACTACCCCAAGAATCTGTCGCAATTCCAAGGTTTATTGCTGTAATAATATTGGCAACTGCGCTGTAATGTATTGCATCTATAGCTTCTGCTTTTTCTTTTATGGTGATTATATTTGGTAAGGTGTACAAATACACACTAGACCATAAACCAGATGCGGTTGTTTCTCCCGAAGCTGTTCCTCCTTGTCCCACAAAATACTGAGTATAATTTCCAAAAGCTTGTTCTGCAGAATGTTGTCCTGCTAAGACTCTATACATTACTGGTGCCATTAAATCGCTTACACGCAATTGGTCTTCTTGTGCTGTACCAGACGGTGTATTGACATCAAAATATTCATCACTACAGGCAGAGAGTCCGACTAACAGTAGTGCAAACATTCCTGTTTTTTTTATAAACTTGTTCATCTTTTTCATCTTTTAAAATCCTAAATTAATTCCCATTGACACACTCTCACTAAGTGGTGTTCCTAACCCTGTAAAACCATATACATTACTCCCTGCACTATATTGATTTCCTTCTGGATCGTAACCTTTATAAGGCGTCCATAATAAAATATTATTAGCATTTACAGAGAAACTAATGCGGTTCATTTTTAATCTTTCTAAAATATTTCCAGACAAACTATAAGACACTCCTATGTTACGTAATTTTACCCAAGATGCATCTTGTAATAAAACTTCTGAAGCTAAATTGAAATTGTAACTACTTCTATAATAATCTTGATCGATTAGCACTTCTGTTGTATTGGTAACATATCCGCCAGAGCCATTATCCATAACTCCATCCATAACCGTTAATACATCTCTATAAGCTGTTTCAGCTAGAACACCATTTCGTAAACTATTACGTCTACCAGCGTCGTATAAATCACCTCCTTTTTTCCATTCTACAAGAACATTAAGACCAAAACCTTTATAACTAAAATTACTACCTAAAGACGTGACGAAATCTGGAAACGCATTACCTACTTTTACACGCTCTGAAGTATCTACATCTGGCAACCCGTTTTCGTTTATATAACGTTCTCCATCTTCATATCTATAAGTATACCCATACATGTCTCCCATTTTGTCACCTTCACGAATTTCTGAAGTTATCCCTGCAAATCCTGCATCTGCAAAAATTAAAGATTCTACATCTTCTGGTAAGCTAAGCACTTTTCCTTCGTTTGTAGACCAGTTAAAAATAAGTTCCCATTTAAAATCTTCTGTTCTAATAACATCATATCCAACTAATAATTCATGCCCGTAAGTTTCAAAATCTCCTGCATTTCTTACTATACCAGATAATCCAGAAGAATAGGCTGCTCCTACCGTAAATATTTGATCTTTAACACGTGTTTTATAGTAAGCATAATCGATTCGTAAACGGTTTTTGAAGAAACGTAAATCGGCTCCAATTTCGTAAGATTGGTTTCGTTCAGGCAACATATTAGTATCTCCTAGTTGCGTACTTGATCTATATCCACCGGCTCCACCGAAAGGGAAATTGCCATCGGCAATAAAATAGTGTCCTACTTGACCAAATAATGGCCCCTTACCTACTTCTGCCCATGATGCTCTTAATTTACCAAAACTAAAGAAGTTACTATCCTTGTCTATTAAATCATGAAAATCGTAAGCCATACTTACAGACGGATAGAAAAATGATCGATTCTCTTTTGGCAAGGTTGAAATCCAGTCATTTCTTCCTGTAACCGTTAAAAATAATTTATTTCTAAAATCTACTTTTAACTCTCCAAAGACACCAACATTTCTAAGCTGAGTTACTGTTTTACCAGCAAATAAGTTAATGGTATTTGCGATATCGTTTATACCTGGTACGTTAAGGGTTTCTCCACGCTGCCATGTGTAATCTCTTTTAGAATCGGATATTTGGTTACCCACAGTAAGTGTGGTTGAAAAATCGTCTGACCACTCTTTGTCCATCGCCACTAAAAAGTTAGATTCTAGACCTAAGAAATTTATATTCTGATTAACAATAAATCCGCCTACAGCAGATCCAGCATCTAAATCTGGAGTTACAAAACGATTTCTTTGATCTGAGTAATTATCAACTTGAGCCGCATATGTAATATTCATCCATGACAATGGTTGCCAATTTAAAGTTGCATTTCCAACCCATCTATTTACATCATCTAAAAGCGGACTCTTTTCTAATAAATATCTTGGATTATCTATAATACCAAACGAGTAATCTCTTTCGGAACCATCTGCGTTTTGATAATCGTTAATAGGAAATGTTCCTGAATAATATGCTAATGCACTAAAAACAGATTTATCTCCACCATTTCCTCGAGCTCCTCCAGAATTAGTATAAGCAACAGATGTATTTATTTTAAAGTTATCGGTTACAGTATATCCTCCTTTAAACCTGAAAGTTGTTTTGTCGTAATTTGTATTTGGCAACACACCTTCTTCACTGTTATTTGCTGCAGAAAAGAAATAATCTATGCGTTCTGTTGCACCACTAAGACTAAAGTTTAATTGGGTATTCACACCTGTTCTAAACAAATCGTATGGATCGTAAAACTGATCGCCTGTTAAATCGACCACTGTACCGTCATCCATAGTATAAGAATCATCGGTATATTCTGGCCCCCAAGAATAGAAAGATGTCCCTCCTAATCTAGTAAATCCAGTGTCGGTTTCTGGTGTATACAAGGTTCTTGGTGCTCCACTAAACCCTTCTCTATATGTAGTTTGTAAATCTGGCGTTGTTCTAATTTGTCTAAAAGTTGTTGACGCCGTCATATTAACTCTGGCTTTACCCAACTTTCCTTTTTTAGTTGTAATAACTATCGCTCCATTGGCTGCTCTAACACCATATAATGCTGTAGCTGCAGCACCTTTTAAAACGTTATAGGTTTCAATATCTTCAGGGTTTATATCTGAAGCTCTATTTGAAAATGAAAATTGTTCTGAACTACTTGGTGAATTAGATCCCGTACTTGGCAACACACTTCCCGAAAACGTATCGTTATTAAGAGCCAAACCATCTACAATTATTAAGGGCTGATTATCTCTATCTGGATTTACAGATGTAACTCCACGAATTAAAATATCTACACCACCTCCAGAAGACCCTGAAGTTTGACTTATTTGCAATCCTGCAACGCGACCTTGAAGAGCCGAAACCGCATTAGACTGTCCTGCCAAATCTAAATCGGCTGTTTTGACTTGAGATACTGAATACCCCACTTCTCTAGCCGATTTCTCAATACCAAAAGCAGTTACTAAAACTTCATTTAAAGCTTCTCCTTCCCCCATAACTAGGGTTACATTTAAAACGGAGCTGTTAACAGTATTTTCTTGTTTATCGTACCCCAAAAATGAAAACACTAAAACATCGCCCATGTTAGCCTTAAGCTTGTAATTTCCATCAAAATCTGTGGCAGTTCCGGTTGAGGTACCTTTTAATTGAATATTTACCCCAGGTAATGGCATACCGGTATCATCTTTCACTGTTCCTTTAACCTCTATGTTCTGAGCATAAAGTACTGAGAACAAAGAGGTAAAAAAGACAATAAGAGTAAGCCGAATTGTAATTGTTTTTCTCATATTAGTTTGATTTTAACATTATGTTAATTTAACATAAATTTTATAAACAAATTACAAAACCCTTGTTAAAAGACTTCAAAACACATGATTTATGATGTTTTAATAAGAATTTTTAATTAAAATAAATATCCGTAATATGCAATACATGTTTTACATAGCTTAAATGTCATTTTGATAATTACTCTTAGAAGACCCCAAATGCGTATTGGAATTTTTACTCCATAGCACCACACAAACATTTATAGCGTAATATTTAAATGCCTACATTTATAATACCTAATAGGTAATACTTATTAGTTTTATATAGTTTTCCAACCAACACAATCGTAACAGATATGCATAGTATAAAGCATTTAATAAAACTAGCCCCTTTCTTAAAAATCTTAGGTATTATACTAGGACTCACTATTTTTGTAGGTTGTAAGTCTTCGAAATTATCGAAAACGATTACAAAATCTATTTCAACTGCATTTTACGATAATCAGTTTACTGGAATTATGATTTACGACCCTGAAACAAAAGACACGGTTTATAAACACCAAGCAGAAAAATATTTCACGCCAGCAAGTAATACCAAAATCATTACCTTATTTAGTGCACTAACATTACTAAAAGACAGCATTCCTGCTTTCTATTATCATGCATCTAACGATACGCTACAATTAAGAGGAATAGGAGATCCTAGTTTTTTACATCCGTATTTTAAGGATAGTACAGCTTTACAAATGGCCAAAGGTTATAAGCACGTATCCATTCTAAGAAACACCTTTACCGATGACAAATTTGGTCCAGGTTGGGCTTGGGAAGATTACGATACCTATTTTAGTCCAGAACGAAGCAGCTTTCCAATGTATGGAAATGTGGTGAGCATATCGAATACGAATAAATTGGAAGTTAGTCCAAACTATTTTAAAGACAGTGTTTTTCAAAAAACAGATAAAATCAATCGCCTATATAACGAAAATATCTTTTTTTACGATACGACATCTACAAGAGCGAGAGAAATCCCAATTGTATTAGACAGTCTAACAACTCAGAATCTTTGGAGCGATTTACTGCCTGGAAAGGTGAGTTTTTCTCATCAACAATTTAATTCTACTCCAGAAATAGCCTATAGCATTCCGTCTGACTCTTTATACACAAGAATGATGCATTTAAGCGATAACTTTCTAGCAGAACAAATGCTCGTTTTAGCTTCGAGTACAATCACCGACACTTTAAATACAACCTTACTTAGAAACTATATTCTAGAACATCATTTAAACGATTTAAAGCAAAAACCACGTTGGGTGGACGGTTCTGGATTAAGTCGATATAATTTATTTTCACCTTTATCTTTTGTTCAGATTTTAAACAAACTCTACACGACAATTCCTCGCGAACGTTTATTTCATTTTTTTCCAGCAGGAGGCCAATCGGGAACATTAAAAAATTCGTACGCTGGACAAACAGAACCTTATATTTATGCTAAGTCAGGATCTGTAGGAAACAACTATTCTTTAAGTGGTTTCTTACTTACAGCATCTGGAAAAACACTAATCTTCAGCTTTATGAATAACCATTACACCACACCAACTAGCGAAGTAAAAAAGCACATGCAAAACATTTTCGAACACCTTAGAGACACGTATTAATCTTTAAGAATTAAAGCATTTTTAAACACTTTGTTTGTATTGTTTAAATTAATTAGAAAGCCATTTATAACGGCATAATTAACGGCATCATTTTTCTTAAGTATAAAAGTAGGATTTACTCCCACACCAATGCGAAATTCAGGAACCTTAAAATCTTCGCTTATAATATGTATTGGAAGTTGTGTATACTTTTTAGAGTCTTTTAAATCCGACACTCTTACATAGGTATAACCCGATTTTAATAGTTCATTTACTTTCTGAGAATTTAAATCCTTCACATTGGCAAATATTTCTGGATACACTTTTCCTTCAACAATAGTATAACCTTTAGCATTAAAATCGTCGTAGCCATAAAATGTACTCAAATCTCCTTGATCAATAATTCGCCCCACATTATAGTAGTTTACATGCTCGTCGACATCCTTCTCTGTATAATTAATACCTAAGTCTAGAACATAGTTTTTGTCCAAAAGATTATATGTAACTTCGGTTAATTTAAGGTCGAACAGTTTTCTATCGTTTTGAGGAATTTTTTCATAATCTTCAATAGATATCTTTTTGTAATTTTCGTTTGCAATCACATAAATTGCAGAAAGAATAGACACGTAATTAAGCTTGCGTATTTCCTGTTTTTCTTGATCATTTTTATACCCACCAGATTCTATTAAAATGGCACTCGTACCCCATTTCTGAATATTATCACCAAAAGCTCTTGGTTCGAAATCGTCGTTATATCGTCCCACCTGCCCTTTGGCATATTGTTGAATAATAGTATTCATAAACACAATAACTTTCATTGCATTTCCGCGAACATCATTTATATCTTTTTCATAATTATAGGCAGGAGCCAAATAAGAAACCGTTGCAGGTTTACTTGTACGTTCTGCATTATAATATCGGCTTTGATCATGAAGATTGAAACCAAAATCGGCATCTAAACTATCGCGAACACGCTTTAATATTTGCCCTTCTGGCGATTGTAATCTTAAAGCATCCCTATTTACATCTATCCCTAAAGCATTACGACGCTGAAAAACTTCTGCACCATCAGGATTAAGCATAGGCAAAAAATGTAATGTTAGTTTACTTAAAATTTCTGCTTTTTCAGCTTTAAATTCATCACTATCTAAAAAATTAAAAATATCGAAAATAGCCTGTGTTGCTGTGGTTTCATCACCATGCATTTGCGACCATAGAAAAACATCTACCGAACCACTACCAATACTTATTAAATTAATAGCACGCCCTTCGATGGACGACCCTACATGTTTTACAATATATTTTTTATCTAACCTCAACCTTTTTATAAACGGTTGTATATCGCTATGTTTTAAACGCCTTGTAGAAAACTCTTCAACTTTATATTTATCATATTCTTTATAAAGTTGTGAAGTAAAGTTAATGTTTTGAGCAAATACAGTTGCTGTAATCACAAGAAGAATACTGCTTAATATATATTTCATGGTCTTATTTTTTTTTACTCGGAGTTGTTTTAAATTCATTCTTAAGCGTCCCTGCTTTAACAGCTTCTAAAAATGTTTTCCCTGGATCTGTTTTTTCTGTTCTGTACCCATTATCTTTTTCTAACCATAACGGATGGCCTTCAAAATTTGAATACTCGTAATGACCAATAAGATAGTCTATTGGATATTTCTTACTTAAATAATTAACTAATTTAATGTTTGCTTTAACCTGAAGTTCGGTTAAAGGTAAGTCTTTAGAGCCTCCAACATTTTCGATACCTATAGCACAATGGTTTAAACCTATTACATGCCTTGCCATTGTGGTTTCTGGCATTAACCTATAAATGGTACCATCGCGATCTACTAAAAATTGAGAAGACACATTTAATGCACTCGCACTATTGATTTCTGTTCTAAAATTAGGTAGCAATGGATTTTTAAAAGCTTCGTAAGATTGTTCTAAGGTTGGTATCACCGTCCAATGCAACACAATCATTTTTGGAACTATTGTAGGTTCTGTTTGTTTTAAACCGTAATGTTCGTCAAGATATTCAAGCGTTAATTCGTTACGCTCTTCATTAAAAACAATAGGCTTGTCAACAATTTTATTTTGCACACCACAAGAGACAAAAACAGAAAGCAGAATTACTATTTTAAAATAATTTTTAAAAGTTAAAACCATAAGCATCTTTAATTTTGAACTTAATAACGTAGTAAAACGTCGACAAGTTAATCAATTTTACAAAACGATTCCTTGAAACCAAAGAAAGGTCAGTCATTTTTACACAACTTATAAAACGCTATTGTTATAGATGGAGTTTCTTTATTTTATGACTTAAGCATTCTAAAAATTATGTAAATTGCGACACAAACAACTCATGTTATGAAACACTTATTTATTATCCTTATTGCAGTAATCTGTTTTTCTTGTAACTCTGATGACGATGGAGCTAGAAACACAACATTTCATACACCCACTTGGATTCAAGGCACTTGGTATGTACAAGGCTCAACTAATTTATCTGGTGTTAAATTTACAACAGACGACTTTTGCGAAATTGAATCTGGCACAGAAACTTGCTATAAAAATATCGCAGACCAATCTAACGGTTATATTTTTGTAGATGAAGATATTATTTCTGATACCGAATATGAATTTGAACTTGAATACGAAGGAGAACCTGGCGTAGAAAGAGAGGTGGAATTTCATTTTAGAAAAATATCGGAGACCCAAATGGTTTCTATCGAAGATGGAATTGAAAGAGTTACCTACACTAAACAATAAAAAAAACACTATAATTCTAAAAAGCTTCAGACATCCTCTGAAGCTTTTTTGCTTTAATACACTTACCGATTAGGTTGTTTTTTAAATATCACAAGACATCTAATCAATAGAACTACAGGTTTAATTTTCAGATTGCTTTAATCTATTATTTAACACCTTCTTAATTTCTTGTTATTAATAACACAAAGCATGAAAAACTAATCTAATGCGGTTTTTATTCTATTATATTTGCTCTGCCTAAAACCGATTATGAAACGTGCTTTGGTAACATTTAAGAATAGTGGTTTACGAAAATTTATCCGTAAACATCAAAAATATGCTCCTGTTTTATTCTTTATTGGCGGATTTATTTTTGACACACTTACGCTTGGCCGTATAGACAGACTCTACGACCTTACTGTGCTTTGCCTGCACATGACATCTTTAAGCATTACACTATATTTATATAATTTGGCAGACGATGGTAAATGGAAAAACACATTTCTAGAGCGTTTTGAAGAGTACTTTCCGCTAGCCATACAGTTCTTTTTTGGCGGACTTTCTAGTGCTTACGTGGTTTACTTTTCCCGAAGTGTATCTCTATCTAAAACGGCTTCTTTTTTTCTCATTTTAGTCACATTATTATTTGCTAATGAAGTTTTAAAAAAGCGTATCTCTAATAAATATTTACAGTTTGGTGTTTATTATTTTATCTGTTTTACATTTTTCAGTTTTATGATTCCGGTATTCATTAAAGAAATGAATCCTACAATTTTTATAATTTCAGGGCTAGTCAGTTTAAGCTGTACATTATTATTAATTACCTTTATTTACAGCAAAAGCCCAAGCACCCGAGCAGAAATCCGTTTAGGAAAATTATTTTCTATCATCTTCTCCATATACATTACCATTAATGTATTTTATTATTTTAAACTCATTCCTCCTGTGCCTTTGGCTTTACAAACCGGAATTGTAGCGCATGACATTAAAGTGAAAGACAATACATATCTTGTAACTTTTGAGCAAAAAGACCCCATTATATTTTGGAGAGATCACCATTCTAAATTCGTACGCAACCCAGATGCACCTGTATATATTTACTCATCGATATTTGCACCTACAGCATTAAAAAAATCAATTATACACCGATGGAATTGGTACGATGAAACACAGGATACTTGGGTGACATTAGACAATATTAAATTTAATATTACCGGCGGAAGAAATGAAGGATATCGTGGCTATTCTTATAAAAACAATGTAAAATCTGGACTCTGGAAAGTTGAAGTATTAACTGAAGAAGAATTAGTTTTAGGTGTTATTGACTTCGAAATTATAATAGATTCTTCTCAAAAACCAACACGCTTAATACAAAAGCAGTTTTAAAAATTAACAATTAAAAATAAAGAACTCCACTTAATTTTTACACGTTTTACACCTACCAAAAACACGTGTTTTTAACAATTTACCCAAAATATCATAAATCATATCTTTTAAAAATTAGTTATTACTTCAAAAAAGCACAAAAAAATTATTGATACGTCATTTTAAAATATAAAAAACTTATAATTTCCAATCTTTAGCTTTTTTTCTTCAGTTCCTTTAGTTTTCGAGTAAAAATCAACTAAATTGTAGAGTCTTTAATTGGATTTATTTATGGCTTTAAAAATAGTAATTACACACAAAACGAAATACAAGTACGACAGACTGGTATCTTTATCTCCACACATTTTTAGATTACGACCAGCTCCACACAGTAGAACACCAATAGAAGCTTATTCTATTAAAATTACTCCCGAAGAGCAGTTTTTCAATTGGCAACAAGATCCATTTGGAAATTATATGGCGAGATTAATTTTCCCTGAAAAAACAAAAGAATTAACTGTAGAAGTTGAAATTATAGCGGATTTAAAAACTATAAATCCTTTTGATTTTTTTGTAGAAGAAAGTGCTGAGGAATATCCGTTTACGTACACCGATACTATAAAAAAAGAGCTACTTCCATACTTAGAGGTTACTGAATCAGGACCACTATTACAAGATTTTTTAAAAACTATCGATGTCACACCAAGAAAAACGATTTATTTCTTAATTGATATCAATCAGAAAATATATCAATATTTAAAATATAACATCCGAATGGATCCGGGTGTACAATCCTGCGAAGAAACATTAGATCACAGAACAGGGTCTTGTAGAGATTATGCTTGGTTATTTGTACAAACCTTACGCCATTTAGGATTTGGTGCGCGATTTGTTTCCGGATATATCGTACAATTAAAATCTGACGAAAAATCGTTAGATGGCCCTTCTGGCCCTGAGGAAGATTTTACAGACTTACACGCTTGGGCAGAGGTTTATCTTCCTGGTGCGGGTTGGATTGGTTTCGATGCGACCTCTGGATTATTAGCTGGAGAAGGCCATATTCCGCTTGCCTGTACACCGTCGTTTGAAAGTGCTGCTCCTGTAAGTGGAATGACAGATATTTGTGAAACAGAATTCGAATTTGAGAATTCAGTAAAACGTATTTTTGAATCTCCTCGCGTTACAAAACCTTATACCGAAGAACAATGGAAAGCCATATACAAACTCGGATTTAAAGTAGAAAAAGAACTTGAAAAAGGCGATGTAAGATTAACCATGGGTGGAGAACCTACTTTTGTGTCTATAGACGATATGGAATCGGAAGAATGGAACACAGCTGCCGATGGTCCTCACAAACGCGAGCTTGCAAAAAATTTAGCAGCAAAAATATACGACGAATACGATAACGGTAGTGTATTGCACCAAGCACAAGGAAAATGGTATCCAGGAGAACCATTACCACGTTGGCAAATAGAACTGTGTTGGAGAAAAGACGGAAAAAAGATTTGGCATAATAAGAAGTTATTATCCCTATTTTCCGATAATCCGCCACTTCCAGAAAATGCATCCGAATTATTTTTAAAGACCTTAACTCAGAAATTAGATATTACAGATAAACACATTATTCCTGCCTACGAAGATGCGTTTTATTTTATGTGGGAAGAAGGTAAATTACCTATAGATGTAGACCCTACGGTAGACGATGGTGCTTTATTAGTAAAAGATAAATTAAAGCAAATCCTTAAAGATGGAAAGTCGAAAGCTATAGGCCATGTTTTACCTTTAAACAATACCTCAGAGACATGGTACACTAATGCTTGGAGTTTTAGACGTAAACACTTATTCTTAATTCCAGGAAACTCTCCTATCGGATTACGATTACCTCTAGACTCATTGCTTAGAGATCCAGAATTTGGAGAATTTCCACAGCAACAACCCGATAATTTTACAAAAAAGAAAAAACTTCCTAGCTACAAGAACATTGTTTTAAGACGTTCTAGAAAAGTTAAAGAAGACGGTATTTCTGAAGACACCAATAACTATTTTATCCGTACTGGTTTATGCGCCGAGGTTAGAGATGGTAAAATGCACTTATTTTTCCCGCCTTTAGATACTGCCGAAATCTTTTTAGACCTGGTATCTTCTATTGAAGCTACAGCAAAAGAACTTAAAATCCCAGTGGTTTTAGAAGGTTACGATCCGCCAAAAGACAACCGATTAGAATCTATGAAAATTACGCCAGATCCTGGTGTAATAGAAGTAAATGTTCAGCCTGCAAAAAACTGGGGAGAACTTACACATAACACACTAACCTTATACAGACTCGCCAAAGAGTCGCGTTTAGGTACCGAAAAATTTATGTTAGATGGCAAACACACCGGAACCGGAGGTGGAAACCATGTAACCTTAGGAGGCGTTACGCCTAAAGACAGTCCACTACTGCGTAAACCAAGTTTACTAAGAAGTTTACTAACCTTCTGGCAACATCATCCTGGGCTATCGTACTTATTCTCTGGAGCTTTTATCGGAGCGACCAGTCAGGCGCCACGAATTGACGAAGCGCGTATGGAAAATCTATACGAACTAGAGATCGCATTTAGTCAGATTCCAAAAAATGGAAAAGTTCCGTTTTGGTTAACCGACAGATTATTCCGTCACTTATTAACCGATTTAACAGGAAATACACACCGTGCAGAATTCTGTATCGATAAATTATATTCTCCAGATTCATCGTCTGGACGTTTAGGAATATTAGAGCTTCGTGCTTTCGATATGCCGCCACATCCACAGATGAGTTTAATGCAAAACCTACTAGTGAGAACATTAGTTGCATGGTTTTGGAAAAAACCTTACGAGCACGATTTAGTACGTTGGGGAACAGAATTACACGATAAATTCTTAACAGAACATTATGTAAGAGAAGATATTAAAGATATTGTTAGTCAGCTTAACAAAGCCGGATATAAATTTAAGGAAGACTGGTTTAACCCATTCTTCGAATTTAGATTCCCGCTTCATGGTATGGTCGAAATTAATAACATTAATTTAGAGTTACGCGCCGCTATCGAACCTTGGAATGTTTTAGGAGAAGAAATGACTGGAGGCGGAACAGCAAGATATGTAGACTCGTCGGTAGAACGTATTCAAGTTAAGGTGTCTCACTTTACCGAAGAGCGTTATGTACTAACGTGTAATGGTGTAAAAATCAATTTAAATAATACCGGTGTAAAAGGAGAATTTGTAGCAAGTATTCGTTATAAAGCTTGGAACCCGCACTCTTCGTTACACCCAACCATAGATGTAGACACACCTTTAGTTTTCGACATTATTGATACATGGAACAAACGCGCTATTGGGGGTTGCACCTATTTTGTGGCGCATCCAGGAGGACGTTCTTACGAAACGTATCCGATTAATAGCTATGAAGCTGAATCTAGGAGAATTAACCGTTTCTGGGATATTGGACATACTCAAGGAGAAATCTTTGAAGTAGAAAAAATTGAACAAGATGATAATAATTCGAGTAGAAATGTCGAAATTCACGGCAGTTCTAGAAAGTATAAATATCAGGAACAACCAGTTAATTCTGAATTCCCTTATACCCTAGATTTAAGAAAAAAATAAACGATTAATGCCGATTGATAAAAACACTTTATTTGAGAACTATTTTTCTGATTTTAAAAATTATGACGAAGTTCTTAAATCTAACATGTCCGTTAATCCCAATTGGGAAAAATTATTAAGTAATCTTACTCAAATGGGGTCTAGCGCCTTGACCTCAAAACAAGAGGAGATGGATTGGTTAATGGACGAAAACGGTGTAACCTATAATGTTTACAACGACCCGAAAGGGATGCACCGTGCGTGGAAATTAAATATAGTCCCTTTTCTAATTCACCAAAAAGAGTGGGATAAAATAGAAAAAGGACTACAACAACGTTCGGAATTATTAAACCTAACGTTAAAAGATATTTACGGAAAACGCGAACTTATAAAAAACGGTATTGTACCACAAGAAGTTATCTATGCACATCGTGGCTTTTTAAGACAGTGTGATCAAATAAAATATAAAACATCTAAAGATTTACTAATCCATTCTGCAGATTTAGCTCGTGGACCAGACGGACAAATGTGGGTTGTTAATGACAGAACTCAAGCGCCTTCGGGCATGGGCTATGCGTTAGAAAACAGATATGCTACAAGTAGAATTTTACCCGATATTTTTAAAGATATTCACGTAAAACCACCGTCGCCTTTCTTTGCCGATTTTAATAAAATGCTGATTGATTCGGCACCACAAAACAAAGAAAACCCAAACATTGTTATCTTAACACCTGGACCTCTAAACGAGACTTATTTTGAGCATGCGTATATGTCTTCATTTTTAGGATATCCGTTAGTTGCCGGGAACGACCTAGTAGTAAGAAGCGGAAAACTTTGGATGAAATCTCTAAAAGAGCTTAAACAAGTCGATGTTATATTAAGACGTGTAGACGACGTGTTTATGGATCCGTTAGAACTTCGTGAAGATTCGTACTTAGGTGTAGCAGGATTATTAGATGTAGTAAGAGAACAACAAGTTACAATTATAAACCCTATAGGTAGTGGGATTTTAGAAAATTCGGGACTTATTCCGTTTATGAATGCGATTTGTAAATACTTTTTTAAAGAAGATTTAATACTTCCACAAATTGGCTCTTGGTGGTGCGGACAGAAAAAAGAACGCGATTATGTTCTAGAAAATCTATCTAATTTAGTTTTAAAACGTATTGATAGATCAAACAGGGAGAACATTTTTTTCTGCGAATTCCTTAAACCTAAAGCTTTAGAAAACCTAAAGAAAGAAATCATTGCCAATCCGTTTGTATTTGTTGCTCAAGAAAAAATATTGTTTTCTACGGCTCCAGATTTTGCAAAAGATAAATTAGAACCTCGTAAAGTTATGTGCAGAACGTTTTCTGTGGCTAAAGGCGATGGGTATTCTATTATGCCAGGTGGCTTAGTTCGTGTCGCTTCGGAGCGTGAGGATTTATTTGTATCCAATCAGCGTGGTGGTGTAAGTAAGGATTTCTGGATTATTACAGACGAACCTCAAACCAATATTCAAAATTACTCTTGGGATAATACCTGTAAGATTTCATTATCTGGTATCAATGATTTACCAAGTAACACCGCTGAAAATTTATATTGGTCTGGACGTTATTTAGGTCGTGCCTTAGTAACAGCGCGCTATATACGTACGGTTTTAACAAAAATGAGCAACGAACAGTATAATAAACAAGGTGAACAATCAGAGAGTTTGCTTTGCTTATTAAAATCTGTCACACATATTACATCTACCTTTCCAGGATTTGTTGGTAAGGATGGTGAAACAACTTTAAAAGATCCATTAAAAGAAATCTTATCTATTTTAATTGATAAGAATAGGCCTGGAAGTTTAGCTCAAACTTTGAGTAGTTTTAATAATTCGTATTTCACATTAAGGAATTTATGGTCTAAAGACATGTGGCGTGTTTACGATGGTATTCAGAAAAACTGGAAATTATTTGTAGATGATGCCGATGAAAATACCTCAATACAGTCGCTCATAAAATTTTTAGATAAGATTATTACTAGACTTATAGCGTTTATGGCACTTATAGAAGAAAGTATAATGGTTGAACAAGGCCTTCTACTTTATTTTATTGGTTTACAAAGCGAACAAGCCATGATGCGCATTACAAAATGCCGCTCTCTTTTGGTAGTGAGTCACAGTAAACAAACCCAATACGAGATTTTAGAAGCATTACTTAACAGTCACGAAAGTTTAAACATTTACAGGTATAGTTACCGTTCTCACTTAAGTACAGGAAACGTTTTAGAACTTATTCTTTTAAACGAAGAGTTCCCAAAATCGTTAACATATCAGCTTAAGCGCATTCAAAAAGATGTGGATAAATTACCGCATTCCGAAAATATTGGAGCCGTAACTGCTTGTCAAAAATTTATTTCGGAAGCTAATTCTAAAATCAGAAATTTAAATCTAGATTTCCTATTAGAACTAAGCGCAGACGACACAATAATTAGAGAAAATTTAGACGATAGTTTAACCGAACTGAGTGACTTATTACACGAAATGTCGCTTTCCTTGTCCGACACCTATTTCAATCATTCGTATCAACAAAAGCAATTGGTTGATCAAAATTTCCCATTTTAATTATGGAGTTTAAAGTATCTCACACCACAAGTTACGACTACGATAGCGGTGTAACTTTTTGTCATAATATTGCGACTTTAAAACCTAAAACCATGCCTGGCCAAAAGTTGTTAGAGTATGAATTAGAAATTAGTCCAAAACCCGCAGAAATCACTGAACGTTTAGATTTCTTCGGAAATATAGTCACCCGATTTTCAATTCAAGAACATCATAAAAAATTAGAAGTTACTGCAAAAAGTAAAATATTAAGAGATTACAGTCAACAAGACGACATTGAAACCTCTAAAATGGGAAAATCCATCACTTTAGAAGATTCTTTAAGACTCTTAAAAACAAATAAACTTGACTTGGTAGATATCAATCAATTTAAATTAGAGTCGATATTTATTACTCGAATTTCTCCAGAAATAAAAGCTTATGCCGAGGAATCATTTAAAGCGGACCGTTCTGTTTTTGAGGCCTCGTACGAATTAATGGAACGCATCTTTAAAGAATTTAAATTTGATTCTGGTTTTAGTACCATAGCTACCCCGATTCATGAAGTTATGAAAGAGAAAAAAGGGGTTTGTCAAGATTTTGCTCAAATTGCCATTGCTTGCGTGCGTTCTATAGGTTTACCTGCGCGATATGTAAGCGGGTATATAGAAACCTTACCACCTCCAGGAAAAGAAAAATTAGTAGGTACAGATGCTTCTCATGCGTGGTTTTCTGTTTACATCCCAACATTTGGTTGGGTAGATTTTGATCCAACAAATAATCAGATTCCAAAAAACCAACACATCACCGTATCTTGGGGACGAGATTATTACGATGTACCGCCTTTAAAAGGTGTGGTTTACAGTACTGGAAAGAACAAAATGAATGTTGCTGTAGATATTAGACCAGCATAGATATTATAATAGATTACAAAATAAAAAAAACGGAATGACAGATATACAATTTGTCGTTCCGTTTTTAGATTCTACTTAATACTACAAAGTAAAATAAGAGTAAAATTAGTTTACATAAGTATAAATAAGGGTCGAAGTAGATGTTTCATTATATCTTGAATCTACAGCAGTTAATGCTGCTGTTTTCGGATAATTATCTGTATCGTAATCGTAGTTTGCATTTAAAGTTAACATGATTTCTCCAAGCTCATTTTTATAAATAATTTGTATTGGATTATTCAATGGAAACAAAGCCTTAGCTCTTAAAATTTCTGAAGATTGATTTAAACTAAAGTTTAATTTCACCTTGTCTAAAGCATCAATTATTCCAGCAGATTCTAATGTATAGTAATACGGATTTGGCGCATCATCATACTTAATTTCGGCAGTATATTCTTTAATGATATATTCATTTGTATCATAATTGTAATCCTCCTCGAAGAATACAATTAATTTAGGATTACCATTATCGTCGTATTCTTCTACTTGCCCAGTTTCATAAGCATTGTAAGGTGAATCAAAAAGTTCTTCTACATTTAACGCATCTCCGCCTCCTGTTACATTTGTTAGTTGGTCATTTTCGTATACAAAAACACTTGACTCTTCGCCATTGCTAATTGTATTTAAAGTTCCATTAGAACTATAGTTTAACGTAATCACACGATTTTCGCTCGGATTTTGAGCTGAATTATACATTACGTTTTTAATTAATTTGTGTTCTACACTTCCATTAACTTCTTCGAATTCATCTGAAGTTGAGCTACTACAACTCACGGCTAATAAAGCCCCTAAACACAGGGACATGATAAGATTTGGCTTTCTCATAAGGTTCATTTAGTTTACCTCAAATGTAAAAGTTTAGCGCCTTAATATTTTACGGCTAACCGTAATTGCTAGAAGTTTTTTAATATTTCTTTAACAAGACATTTCTATATAAAAAAACAAATCAGTTTAATTTTAGCGTATCAAATACACGGACTAAGAATTCCCTATAGTCATCTCTTTTTTATTCAGATTTATATAATGTATGGTTACGACGTTTACGCCTAAAACGTTTAAAATTCACGCTTACCAAATTCACTCTCTATAAATTTAGATTCGTTTTTCCTTTTATTAAATGAATAGGTTAAGTTTAAGAAAATCATATCTACTTCGTAAACATAATTAGTTGTAGTATAAAAGGAACCATCCTGCCAAGTGGTAATACGTTGTTCGTTTGTATCTAGAAGTCCCATATCTATATTTTGCCATTGTAATGTGGCTACTAACTGATTGTTAAAAAAGGATTTCTTAAAAGCTAAATTGGGTGAATAAAATTGAGAATCTTCACCTTGAGCAGTTACCCGCTCTGATAAATAGTTAAACGTAAACTGTAAAGATGCCGTCTCAGAAAATGTATAGGTAGAGTTAATATTTAACGAATACACGAAACTACTGGTATCTATTTGGTTTCCGTTATACGCGCCATCTATGGCAAAGTTATATAGATTGGCTCCTATAAAATTATTCCAATTTTCGGTTACTTTAAACTCACTTCCTAATTCTAAACCTATTGATGTTCCAGAACCAACATTAGAGTAAATTCTGTTTAAAATGGTATCGTTATAAATGGTATTTACACGGTTAATAAGATTTTTTACATCGCGATAATAAAAGGTTCCATATAACGAAGCTCCTTCCTCAAAATCTTTAACAACTCCAACCTCTACTAAATCTATAAATTCAGGTTTTAAAGTAGGGTCTCCCTGTTCTAAAGTTTCAGAATGTTCTCGCTCAGGAAACGGATTCATTTTAAAAGATGTGGTACGCTCAATACGACGGCTATAGGCCGCTTTTAATTTTAAATCCTCATTGACTTTATATTGTACAGATGCAGAAGGGTATAGTTTCACAAAATCGTATGTATACGTTGTATCTACAACCCCAACCTTATCTTTTAAATACAGTTCTCTATCCATACTTTCAAGACGTAAACCTACGCTATAATCGAATTGCGCTGTAGACTTATCTAACTGTACATATCCAGAATTAATTTGTCGTATTAAATTTACTTCACTAGAAAATTCTGGCACTAATATAAACTCACCGGTATCTAAATCTTTTCTTTCGTACACGAAGTCTCCTTTATGATCTAAATTTCGATATTGATACCCTACAGCGAATTGCCCAATATCCATGGGTTTAAACGTATAATCTGCTTGAAAACGTATTCCGTGCAATGGATTATCATTTGTGTTATATTCTTCTTGTAAAATTTCTGAAATATCTGGATATGCTAAATTTTCGTTAGTTGTAGGACCGCCTAGAAAAGTATATTCATATAAAAAAGATGTTGACAAATGCGATGTATTAATGAAAGTATGTTCATAATCGAAACTAGCCACCACAAAATCACTTTTTCGGATTCTTAAATTATCATTCCAATATTGAAAAGTATAAATACGATCTTCATCACCACCGTCCGCAGGTGTTATGGCATGATTATCATAATAGAAAATATTAGCACGTCTATCTTTAGAGCGTTTACCGGCATAAACACCTAATGAAAAAAGATTAGATGCATTTGGCGTATAATCTAAGTTTACACGCCCAGAATAATTAATTTCATCGAAGCTTCGCTCACCATCTGATGGAAACTGCGTTAAAGTATCGTTTATAATAGTATACACATCTCCCTCTCTTCGCCCAGACACGTCGTTACGTGTATAGCTTGCTCCTAGAGAAAAATTCCAAGTATCATTTCTAAGATTGAATGTAAAATCTCCGCCATAGCGACCAGCAACGTCTTCGTTATCATAATCTTCTATACTTGGAGCTCCTAACTTTAAATTTATTTGTGTAAACGCTCCGTTTGTTGCGCCTCTTTTGATAATAATATTAAGAATACCCGACTTACCTTCTGGATCGTATTTTGCAGATGGCGCAGTAATAACCTCTACACGTTCTATTGCATTTGCAGGAAGTTGTGCCAGAATTTGCGACGCACTACTTTGTATAGGTTTTCCGTTAAGTAAAAGCGTAAAACTAGTACTTCCGCGCAGTGCAATTTCGCCATTACCGTTAATATTTACCGAAGGTAAATTTCTTAACACATCTACACCATTACCGCCAATAGCATTTTCAAAGTTCTTAGTAGAAAATACTTGTCGGTCCACTTTATTAATAACAGCACTACTCGTTCCTTTTAAGACAACCTCGTTTAAAAGTTCGGCACTAGCGTTTAAAAAAATGGTTCCAAGATTTAAATTCGCATCTGATTTTACAACAGTAAAGGGTTCCGTTTTCGTGGTTTCGTATCCAATAAAAGACGCCTCTAAATAATAACTTCCTTTTTTAATATTATCTATAGCAAAGGTTCCTGCCTGATTAGTAACAACACCTGTAATTAATAAACTGTCACTTGTTTTATACAGTGCTACAGTTGCATAATCAATCACCTCTTGCGCTTTAGCATCTAAAACAGTACCCGTTACTTGAGCACATACATTTTGACAGAACACCATTATTAATACGGACAGGCATAAACTTTTAAACTTCATTCTTATTGTTTTATAAAAAATCAAAAATATGAAATCACTTGAGTGATATCATGGTCTATTTGAATCTAAACTGGTTTACTTACAGCAGATTTTCGATAATTTAATGGGGTAATCTGATTATTTTTTTTGAAATATTTCCCAAAATGAGAAGCATCTTTAAAATGAAGTAAGTGTGCAATTTCGGAAACATTATAGGCTGTGTATAACAATAAACGCTTAGCTTCTTTATTAATATAAGTCGCGATAACTTCGGAAGCAGATTTATTAAATGCCTGCTTACAGATTGTGTTTAAATATTGCGGTGTTATGCATAATTTATTAGCATAATACGACACGTTATTTTGCGGACTCTCGCTTAAGAAGTATAAAAATTGTTCCGAAACATCTCCAAACACACCTTTTTTATCGTAAGTATTTAAACTTGTTATTTTAGAAAGCAACGCCTTTAATAATCCTTCGATAATATTAATGTTTGAATTTGTTTTTGTTTCCTTACAAAGCAATTCAAATATGGTTTCAATAACCATTTGATCTTCTTTGTTTTTAACATTAAGCATATTGATTTTAGACAACTCTAACACTAATAAATTTATTTCTTTATCCTTAGTGTTTTCAATAAATTCATCTTTAAAAATAACAACAAATCCTTTAGGCTCTGTATCTATAGACCAATGGTGCACTTCTTCTCGTTTTACAAAGAAAAACTGAGGCACATCAATAACATAAGCTGTAGTATCTATGGTATGCAAACCACTGCCTTGACTTAAATATACAATTTCGAAATACTTGTTATGCTTATGGGGTTTTGTAAACCTTTTAGTCGTATCGAATGGCTCGATTTTGAGGGTTTGTTTTAATTCTATTTTAGAATTAACGCGAATACCAAATTGCTCTTGCATAGTTATGTTTACAATATCTGCCGCTAAATATAAGCATTAAAAAAAGTTTAAATGATTTTTTGATTAACACGCGTTATACACCTAAAAAATCAATTAAATAACCACATAAATTCACAGCATATAAAAGCCTACTGTTAAAAAACACTTATATTATTACTCAGTAACGCATCTACTTTAAAGACGTTACAAACACTAAGTTTTGAATATTTATTACAAATAAGATTTCATCAATAACGCTGCTCCTAATGCACTTTCATTTTTACAATCTGAAATTTTTATAGTGATACTAGGGTTTAGTAACTGTAAGAATTCTATAAAGATTTTGTTTCGGTTAAAACCTCCAGAAATATATACATCTTCTAAAACGGCATCTTCATCAGATATTAAATCTATAGCCAACATTACCTTTTTACTAATTTCATAAATCAATTGATAATAAGCGGTCTCGTAAGACAAAAACTTTTGTAAAAACTCTGGATGTGCTTCAAAATCGGTATCGATATTTTCAGATAAAAACACACGTGCATCTTGGTCGATTAATTCCGTACACAACGTTTCATTTAAACTCAGATTTAAATGAGTATCGATATCTTTTTTAAAGAATTCGCTTAAGGCTTCTATATACACCTCGTGGATGCGTCCTAAAAACTGCATAGAAGATTTGACTTGCTGTTTTTCGGGAGTCATAAAACACAAGCAATTATTTTGAAGTTGATGCTGTGTTAATGTTTCTTTACTAAACGGATTCATGGTAATAATCCATGTTCCTGTAGATAGTAAAACGAAATTTTTACGCGTTTCATTTTCTAATATCGGAATGATAGATGAAGAACTATCATGCAATCCAGTTCCTACTGCAATTTGCTCACCGTTAATTTCAGTCAACACTGCGTCGTTTCCTTTACAAGGTTCTGGCAGACTTATATTTTCATCTTTTAACCAACTGTGGTATTGCATGGTATCGAAATCCCATGTCGCGGTATGTGCCCCAACAGACGTAAAATCTGCAGTAATTGTTTTTGTAAATAAATAACTTAGGTATTGTGGATAATGTAAAATGGTATGGACTTGCTCCCAAGTGTCTGGTTTATTTTTTTTAAGCGATAACATTTGAATCCCTGTATTTAACATACCATAAGCAGGAGAAGCTGTTTTTCTAGAAAACTCTTCTACACCGCCTTGAGACTCGTAAAATCCTTTATAATCATTTATATCTAATGGTTTTAGATAATTGTACAGTGGCGTTATGCGTTTTCCTTCTTTATTAAGATAAACCAATGAGGCCCCATGCGTAGAAAAATTTAAAGCTTTGATTTGAAACTTACCTTCAACTTGAATGTGTTTGATACTGGATTTAACCCAATTTTCTATAGCTTCAATATCGTCGCAACAAAACCCATCTTCGTCTGTAATTTCTTCAAACTGAATTGCGTTTTGATACACAACATTAAAATTTTTGTCAAACAAAAATATCTTTTTATTGGTTTTTCCTATATCTACAACTGCTATAACTTTTTCCATAAAATTAAAATTTAAAAATGAAAAGTTTTCTCCTTGGCCTGATTTACATCAAAATAGGAGAAAACTTAAACATCACCAATACTTGGAGGAACCTGTTAAACTAACAAATTACAAAACAACTAAAAAACGTGTTCCTCCCTTACAATAATCTATTATTTAAATCCGTATAACGGACCATAATTATCACATGCTCTGTAGTCTGCACCTTCTAGTTCTTCTCCAAAAGCAGCCCAAGCACTAGGTCTAAATACGTCGTTTTCATCTACATTATGCATGTTAACTGGAATACGTAACATGGCAGCTAATGAAATTAAATCTGCACCAATATGTCCGTGAGAAATAGCACCGTGGTTTGCTCCCCATTTTGCCATTACGGTATACACATCTTTAAAAGCTCCTTTTCCCGTTGTTCTTGGCACGAACCAAGTTGTTGGCCAAGTTGGATCTGTTCTATCATTTAAAACGTTATGGATATCTTCCGGCAACTCTACACTCCATCCTTCCACAAGCTGTAGCACAGGGCCGATACCTTTAATTAGGTTAATTCTACACATTGTTAAAGGCATTGTCGCTTTAGTTAAGAAATTAGATGAGAATCCTCCTCCTCTAAAATATTCTACTGTAGCTGGTGGCCATTTGGTGTTATCTAAACATCTTTGTACATCATCTTCTGTAATGTCCCAAAATGGTTTCATTGTTGGGTTACCTTCCTCGTCTAACTGCTGAGCTGTAGCATCTAAAGTTGTAGAACCAGAATTAATTAAATGAATAATTCCATGCGCTGCTAAACCTGTTAATTTTTTACCTGTAACACGTTCTACAGATGCTGCACTCCAATACGTACGTACATCTGAGAATAACTGTGCTTTATTAGTCAATAAGTGACCAAACAACATTGAAATGGCATTTAAACAATCGTTTTCTGTTGCGAACGTATACGCTTGACGAATTCCATTCCAGTCGAAAGACGAGTTTAAAATAGACTCTGTAAAATCTGCATTAGGTTGGTAATCGGTCCATTGACGTTGCCCTTGGAATCCACCCATAATTGCATTTCTACCTTTAGACTCTTCACCAAATCCCATGGCTTTAAGTTTAGGATTTCCGTTCATTAAATCTTTACAGATTAAAGTCATTTTCACAACTTTCTCCCATTCTTTCTCTTTAACTTCTGCCGATTTTTGCGATTCTGGACTGTTTCTATCTGGTCCTTCTTTACAATTTTCTTTAGTCCAAGCTAATGCTTTTTTATACTCGTCTTGATCGAAAATATTATGCTCAATACGTCTTAAAAGTTCAACAGATTCTACGAATTCTGCACGAACGCCTAAATAGTCTTGTAAAAAGTTTACATCGACCATAGATCCTGCAATACCCATAGAGCTATAGCCTATAGATAAATACGATTTACCTTTCATTTGGGCTACTGCTAAAGCCCCTTTTACAAAACGTAAAATCTTTTCTGATACATCTTCAGGAATCGACTTATCTCCTCCATCTTGGACTTCTTTTCCATAAATTCCGAAAGCTGGTAATCCTTTTTGAGAATAGCCTGCTAAAGCGGCAGCTAAGTAAACTGCACCTGGTCGTTCTGTTCCATTAAATCCCCAAACTGCTTTAGGTGTTAACGGGTCGGTATCCATTACTTCTGTACCATAACACCAACATGGCGTTACTGTTAAAGACACTTCTACACCTTCTCTTCTAAATTTATCTGCACAAGCTGCTGCATCTGCAACACCTCCAATAGTAGTATCTGCAATTACACACTCTACTTGTTCTCCACTTGGAAAACGTAAAGTTTCTTCAATTAATTTTGCGGCCGCTTTGGCCATATCCATTGTCTGAACCTCTAAAGATTCTCTTACGCCTAATTCACGTCCATCAATCACAGGACGTATCCCAACTTTTGGTAATCTACCTATTAATCTACTCATGATCTATAATGCTTTTCTATTATGTAAATTGCTCTAATTCTGTTAACTGATCGTTAGATAATCCCGCTGGTTGAAATCCTGCAGCCCAACACATCATTAACATTTTTGCTCCTTTATTTGCTACATCTAAAAAGTCCCATGCTTTCATTACATCTGGAGCTGTTGCTGTTGCACCATGCTTTTCCCATAACGACACGTTTCTTGTTTTAAATGCTTCCATAGTTACTTCTGCAAGAGCAGCAGTACTGGATAAAGCATATGGAGTACAGTGAATTCCCTTAGGCACAAATACTTTTACCTCAGGACACATCATCCAAATTTGTCTGTTTAATTCTTCTTCATTATCAAATAACTCATGATGACTCATACAGATTAATTCTAATGGATGTGTATGTACAACCGCTAAATTCTCTGGGTGGTGAATCGAATTAAATAAATGGATGCTAGAGTGTGAAATTAACTCGCATGTTGGTCCAAAATTAGCTTGCTTACCTCCCCAAATTATAGAATATGCAGAAGCATCTTCATTAATATAAAGAATACAAGATACCTCATCTAACTTATCTACTAAGTCTCTTAGATAGCATCCTGTTCCTGTTATATAAATCACGAAACCGGCAGCGCCTTTAGGAAAATCGAAAGGCACTTCTTCCCCAATACCTTGAACCTCTTCTTTACTAAAGAAAGAAGTTAAATTCATTGATATATTTCCAGCATTTCTTTCTGCCCATTCACGTTGCCATAAATAACCAGCAACTTCAGATACTTTTTTTAATTCGTCTTGTACTTCAACAGGAAGTTTTAAAGTCTTCATAATTTTTTAAATAATGATTTATAACACAAAAATAGTTTCATAGTAGTATTTGAATGATATTTAAAATCTGTATTTTTGTATCTAATTCAAACATTAAGTTTTAATGAAGATTGTAAAAGACATTCAATTAGGAGACCCTTCTTCAAGCAAACAAAACTTTATTGATTTAAATTTAAAAGTATTGTGTTGTCGCTATTGGCTGCTTGATTTATGGGATTGTCACGATATGGTGTTTCCATACTGGCGCTTATATTGGAACAAAAATGAGGGTGGAGAACTTATTCACCGTGATAATATTTTCGAAATGCAACCTGACTGTATTTACATTATACCACCGTTCACCTCGTTTTCCTCTCGATTTACAAAGAACCATATACACTCTCACGGCATACATGTTAATGGAAAACACATTACAAACCACACCAACGAAAGCCAATACGAGCGGTCTTTAATTCATTTATTTATTCACTTTAACCTTGGAATCCCGTTCGACAATGTGTATCCAGGGATTTTAAAAATAGAACTAACAGATTATTTAAAAGACCGATTAGAATACCTTACAGAACGGTTAAAAATTGAAAACAAAGACTTTAAACTTACATTTAACCTTAAGCTACAAGCCTTTATTAAAGAGGCCTTAACCAATATTGGTCCAGAATTATGGAAGGCTATAAATATCGACGAACGTGTTTTAAAAGTGATTCGTTACATTGAAATTAACATCAATAAAAAGTTGAGCAACCCAAAACTGGCATCAATTATTAATATGGCTCCAAATTCTTTTGCTAGACTTTTTAAGTTAGAAATGAATATTACACTCCATAGCTTTATACAGAATAGAAAAATTGCGAAGGCTTGCGAATTATTTGAACATACTAACAAATCGATTGAAGAAATTTCGTTTGTTTTAGGCTTCTCAGATCGATTCCATTTTTCAAGAGTCTTTAAATCGGTTATCGGCTTATCTCCAGCGACATATAAAGACGAAAAATATACATAATGTCTATTTTTAATTCTTTCACACAAAGCATCCAACCTAATAAACCACTACACGTTTATTATTAAATTTACCATGCTATTGTTTAGAAAAAAAAGAACACAAACTTGATCTATGTTCTATAATAAACACACCATCTTCAATAACTAAACAAGAGTTAATGTATTAATTTCAAATTATACACACCCAATAGAAGCACCTCCTGTCTCTAATTAAGTCACACAAAACCTAGTTTACTTCTTATAATATACATTATTATAAAAACAACATTTAAAAACCATAATTCCACAGTATTTACACAAATAGAAAAGTCGCAAATCCTACGGTATAGCTCAAAAATCGAACTCAAATCACCTATGTTTAAATTATACATATTATTGATTATTATGGATAAACAATAAAAACTTAATATAATCTAATTTTGGAATGTAAACATTGTCAATTTACACAGTATTTAGCTTTATCTTTAAATTAAATACAATTACAAACAAACACTTATTTATTAAACCAGAACTAAAAAAATAGAACATGAAAACATTTGAACAGTACATAAATGGAAAATTTGTAAAGTCGACCTCGACAGATGTCATTGAAATTTTAAATCCTTGCACCGAAGAAGTTTTATCATTAATGCCTATTGGAAGTGTTAAAGATGCCGAATTAGCATTAGAAGCTGCTCAAGCATCTCAACATGCATGGAAATCTCTTCCTGCTATTGAGAGAGGTAACTATTTAAATAAAATGGCAGATGTTATTCGTGATAATCGCGTGTTTTTAGCAGAAACTTTAGCTGCAGAGCAAGCTAAGGTTATGGGGTTAGCACAAGTTGAAATTGATGTTACTGCAGATTATTTTGATTATTATGCTGGTTTTGCAAGACGTATTGAAGGAGAAATTATTCAAAGTGACCGTAGTAAAGAACACATCTTCTTACACAAAGCACCAATTGGTGTGGCAGTCGGAATTTTACCTTGGAACTTTCCATTCTTTGTAATGGCTAGAAAAGTTGCAGGGTCTTTAATTACAGGAAATACATGTGTAATTAACCCAAGTTCTATTGCACCTAATACCGTAATGGAATTTGCTAAATTAATCGAAAAGATAGGCGTTCCTGCTGGTGTTTTAAATTATGTTTGTGGTAAAGGTAGTATTGTAGGTAACGCACTTTCATCTAGTCCAATCACAGGTATTATTAGTTTAACTGGTAGTGTTGGTGCTGGACAAATGGTTATGGAAGCAGCGTCTAAAAATATTACAAAAGTATCGTTAGAATTAGGAGGAAAAGCCCCTGCAATTGTATGTGCAGATGCAAACTTAGAATTAGCCGTTAACGCTGTTGTAACCTCAAGAATTACGTTTAGCGGACAAGTATGTAACTGTGCTGAACGTCTTTATGTTGAAGAATCTATTCACGACCAATTTTTAGATATGGTTGCTGAAAAAATGAAAACTTTAAAAGTTGAAGACGCGTTTTCTAAAAACAATCCAGATATGAGTGCTCTAGTTTCTAAAGCGCAATTAGATAAAGTGACTGAAATGGTAGAATATGCTAAGAAAGAGGGCGCTGAAGTTATTGTAGGAGGCACTAGAACACCAGGGTTTGATAAAGGGTATTTCTATCAACCAACCTTATTAACTAATGTCACTCAAAACATGCAAATTATTCAAGAAGAAGTATTTGGTCCTGTTTTACCCGTGATGAAATTTAGCACACTTGACGAAGCTATTGCATTAGCAAACGACTGCGAATTTGGATTAACATCGTCTATCTTCTCAGAAAACTTTAACAAAGTAATGCATGCTGCTGAAGAATTACAGTACGGAGAAACATACATCAATAGAGAGCACTTTGAAGCGATTCAAGGATTCCATGCAGGTTGGAAAAAATCTGGTATAGGTGGAGCAGATGGTAAGCATGGTATGGAAGAATATCTTCAAACCAAAGTTATCTACGCGCAGTATAGATAAAAAATAAATGTAATTTTTTTTAATAAACACTATCCAACTTTAAGAGAAAATAAGTATCTATAAACGGAATAGTGTTTATTTTTTTACAACTAACTAAGCTAAAACCACAATGAGTACCCAAGAAAAAATCCCTGTAGTCTCTAAAGACGTCTTAATTCCATTTATAATTATCACCTCATTATTTGCGCTTTGGGGTTTTGCTAACGATATCACCAACCCTATGGTTGCTGCATTTGGTACCGTTATGGAAATTTCGACTGCTAAAGCAGCATTAGTACAACTTGCCTTTTATGGTGGGTATGCCACTATGGCAATTCCTGCTGCATTGTTTGTTAGAAAATACAGTTATAAATCGGGTATACTTTTAGGATTAACATTATATGCGGTAGGTGCCTTATTATTTTATCCTGCTGCACAATATGAGGTATTTGGATTCTTCTTAGGATCGCTTTACATCTTAACATTCGGATTAGCATTTTTAGAAACAACCGCAAACCCGTATATTTTATCGATGGGCGACGAACGCACTGCAACGCAGCGTTTAAATTTAGCACAAGCATTTAACCCAATCGGTTCACTTTTTGGAATGTTTGTCGCTTCAAAATTCATTCTTGTTGCTTTAGACTCTGACAAAAGAAATGAAGCTGGAGAATTAATTTTCAACACCTTAGACGAAGCTCAAAAAGCAGTAATTAGAACTAATGATCTATCAATAATTAGAAATCCTTACGTCATTCTTGGTTTTGTCGTTATAGCCATGCTTGTTATTATTTCTATAACAAAAATGCCAAACACTAAGAAAGATAATAAACACTCGAGTGCGAAATCATCGTTTCAAAGATTGTTTAAAAACGGAAAATACAAAGAAGGTGTACTGGCTCAATTATTCTATGTAGCTGCTCAAATTATGTGTTGGACGTTTATTATTCAATATGCTGGAAACTTAGGAATACCTAAAGCAGAAGCGCAAAACTATAATATTATTGCGATGACTATATTTTTAGTAAGTCGTTTTATAAGTACGTTTTTAATGAAGTATATCAACTCTAAAAAACTACTAATGATATTTGCTCTTTGTGCTATGGCAACCATTTCTGGAGTGATTTTAATTGAAGGTATCATGGGACTATATTTATTGGTGGCAACATCGGCATTTATGTCGCTTATGTTTCCTACAATTTACGGTATTGCATTAAATGGTTTAGGCGAAGACGACACTGCATTAGGTGCTGCCGGTCTAGTTATGGCAATTGTAGGAGGAGCTTTAATGCCTATCTTACAAGGTACATTAATAGATATGGAGAAAATTGGCCCTTTTTCTGGTGTTAATTTCTCTTTCATCCTTCCGTTTATATGCTTTTGTGTAATTGCTGTTTATGGCTACAGAACACTAAAAGTTTATAAATAAAAGGTATCCTTAAAAATATTACTTCAATTTGAGATTAAAAAAATTATTAAAAACTCTAAATTCAAACTGATGAAAGTAGGCTTATTTATTCCTTGTTATATCAATCAATTATATCCACAAGTAGGAAAAGCCACTCTAGAGCTTTTAGAAAAACTTAAAGTCGAGGTTGTCTATCCTTCTGGACAAACTTGTTGTGGGCAGCCCATGGCAAATTCCGGATACGAAACGGAATCTGTTGGTGCTTGTAACAATTTTGTAACCAATTTTAAATACTTCGATTATATAGTAACACCTTCTGGAAGTTGTGCTTACCATGTAAAAAAACATTTCGATGTTATTCCACAAACAGAAGATGTAACCAACGTTCGTAACAATGTCTACGAGTTATGCGATTTTATATTAAACATCCTTAAAATTAAAGATATTGGGGCTTCATTCCCTTTTAAAGTGGGCGTTCACAAAAGTTGCCACGGATTAAGAGGACTACGTTTAGGTTCTTGTTCTGAAGTTGTAGGAGAACGGTATTCGTATATTGAAGAATTATTACAACACACCAAAGGCGTAGAATTAATGCCCTTACAAAGAAGTGATGAATGTTGCGGATTTGGAGGGACTTTTGCTGTTGCCGAAGAAGCCGTTTCTGTTAAAATGGGAAAAGATAAAATTAAAGACCATTTAGAAAGCGGTGTCGAAGTTATGACGGCAACAGACACATCTTGTCTCATGCACTTAGAAGGTTTAGTTACTAGAAATAATCAGCCTTTAAAAATTTTACATATCGCAGAAATTTTAAATAGCAATCTTTAAGCTAAAATCCGCACCTCTATTTAGGTTCAAAACACAAAACAAATGAGTCATCCAGAATTAGCAAAAATTTTCAATAAAGATGAAAAAAGAGTCGATTGGCACGACAAAGCATTATGGTTTGTTCGTCATAAAAGAGACCTTTCTGTTCATAATGTAAAAGGCTGGGAATCTTTAAGAGATTTAGGCCACGGAATAAAAGCTCATATGTTATCTAATTTAGATAATTACTTAATAGAATTTGAAACTAATGCTATAAAAAACGGCATACAAGTACACTGGGCTGCAGATGGCGAAGAACACAACCGTATTGTACACAGCATCATCAAAGAAAACAACGCAAAAAAAGTTGTAAAAAGTAAATCGATGTTGACAGAAGAATGTCATTTGAATCCGCATTTGGAAGCTGATGGTATTGAAGTTATAGACACCGATTTAGGTGAACGCATTGTACAGTTGGCAAAGGAACCACCTAGCCATATTGTATTGCCTGCCATACATAAAAACAAACATGAAGTCGATGAATTATTTCAAGAACATCTAGGCACAAAACCCTGTGATGGTGACCCGCAGTATTTAACTAGTGAAGCAAGAAAACATTTACGTACAAAATTTATAGAAGCCGACGTCGCCATAACTGGTGTTAATTTTGCTATTGCAGACACAGGTGGATTTGTAGTTTGTACAAACGAAGGAAACGCAGATATGGGTGCACATTTAGCTCCTGTACACATTGCTTGTATGGGTGTTGAAAAAATAATCCCGAAACAAGAACACTTGGGTGTATTTTTACGTCTTCTAGCAAGAAGCGCAACGGGACAACCTATTACAACCTATTCTTCACACTTTAGAAAACCGAGAAAAGGTGCCAAAATGCACATTGTTATTGTAGACAATGGCCGTTCTAAACAATTAAGCAGACCTGATTTTAGAGCCTCGTTACACTGTATTCGTTGTGGTGCATGTATGAACACTTGCCCTATTTACAGACGAAGTGGCGGACACAGTTACGATGCTACCATACCTGGACCTATTGGATCTATACTATCTCCAGGTAAAGATTTAACCAAACACAGTTCATTACCATTTGCATCTACGTTATGTGGTTCATGCTCCGATGTGTGTCCAGTTAAAATAGATATCCATTCGCAACTTTATAAATGGCGCCAAATCATTACAAAAGAAACACCTCAGCCTTTTGTAAAAGCACAATCCATGAAAATGATGGGACAGATGTTCTCCAAACCATCTCAATTTGAAAAGGTTGGAAAAGCAGCCCGATGGTCTTTACGAAATTTACCAAAATCTGTTATTAACTCGAAACTCAATGCCTGGGGGAAAGCAAGAGACTTACCTGAAGGACCAAAACAAAGTTTTGACCAATGGTACGAAGAGCGCAATAAAAACAAAAAAGACTAAGCAATGGGAAGCAGAGAACAAATACTAGCAAAAATAAAATCTAACAAACCTGAATTAATAGATTTACCTATTATAGACAGTTCTGTTTTTAAGGAAGAAGACTTAGATGTTATTGCTGAATTTATAAAAAAAGTAGAGGTCGTAGGTGGAAATGTTTTAAAAACAGATTCTAATCAAGATGTTATTACACAAATTGAAGCCACATTTGCAAATCAAAACGTTAGGTATTCTCATTTAGATGAGACATCGACTTTTAACACCATCAGCTTAGAAAGCATTCAAAATCCGCATGAATTAGAAACCTTAGATACTTTAGTTTTAGAAAGCACATTAGGTGTAGCCGAAAACGGTGCTGTATGGTTGTCGGACAACGAGATCCCTGTTCGGGTTTTACCTTTTATCACAAAACACTTAGCTATAGTTATTTCTCAAAAAAATATCGTGGCTTACATGCATGAAGCCTATAAAAAACTATCGGATTCAGAATTAGATTATGGTGTTTTTGTAGCTGGTCCGTCTAAAACCGCAGATATTGAACAATCTTTAGTTATTGGCGCGCATGGTGCTTTAAGCCTTACTATTTTCTTAAAAGACTAATATTCTATTAAATAACTTCTCTTTTAAGAAATAGTCATGCTTCAGAACACTCAATAAAATGACTAAGCTATAGATATTCCTATGTAACAAAACAGCTTGAAACATTTTCAAACGTACTTCAATTAAAAAGCATTTTTAATAGCTTCAATAGTGATTCCAAACACCTGTTTCACTATCGGGTTTAGAGCATCTTCATCACCTTCAAAATGACAAGTTAGCTGAATATGCGTTCCTGTTTCATTAGATTTTAACTCTAAGGCAGGCGAAGAAGATTCTAATTCGTAAAAAGGGCCTAATGGTTGTTCTCCTGGACTTGGCGCTCCGTCATTATACGCATTAATAACATCTCCTGAAAAAGGCTCTTCTTGAATTTCCCACATCGAGTTTACATACTCCGTTACACCTTCAGGTTTATTATACTTAAGAATAGTTAGTATCCCATTCTTAGAATCGTAAGACCCCGCGACATCTTTAGCACGCATAGGCGACAACCCTATTTTACTTCTGTGTTTACCATCGCCACTAAAATAAATCACATGGTCTTTTACAACCAAACGATCAGATGGCACTTTGCCAAAATACTCATCATTTACAATTTCACCCAATTTAGAGACTTCTCCAGAATTATAAGGAATAAACATGGTGGTGTTTGGCGAAGGATTATACATACCGAGCAACCAAATAGACAGCAATCCTTTGTCTTTGGTCCAATTTGTTTCGCTTAAATTAGTAATAGAATTGGTTGTCCTATACGCAACCGCTTTAACTTGCGTTCCAAGATTATCAATACCGAGTGCATCTATAACAGCCGTTTTAGACAAAATTACAACCTCGCGCTCTATTCCCATCTCAAAATTAAAACCAGAATAATTTTTTAATGACGCTTGCTTAGAAAAGACAACCGTATTTTCCGTTTGACTTTTCACATCGAAAGGCTCTAAATCTATAAGTTTTGGAGCATACCAATTGTCTAACGTAAATTCAGTGCCCTTTTCAAAATAGATGGAGTATTGCCCACCTTCTGGCCCTAACCAAAAACGTTCTTCACCTCCATACACATTTATATGTTCTAAAATTTCTTCCGACTCAAATAAAGCCTTATTAATCCAACCGTAACTCCTACCGTTATCACCAAAAGCACTACTAGTCATAACGCGACCTTGTAAAGCCGCCGAAATTGCCACTTTAGAATTTGTCGAGGCATCGGAAAGCTGAATAACATCTATATAACGTTCCATAAAAGCAACATCTGCCGCAAAGGAATCTGTATGCGGCACACTAGTTTTACTGGTATTTGTTTGTAATGAATCTGATGCATTCATATTATTTTCCATATTTGAAGTCTTTTTAAATACACATGACGACAGGCACACAACAGAACAGAGCATGACACTCATAGTCTTAATTGCATGGAATCTTTTAGAGTTAAAAAACAAAATTGTTTTCAGTTTGCTGTTAGTTTAATTTACAACTAGAATAGACACTGTTCGCTTACAGAAATAAACCATTGTCGAATGCAATACATCTTATAAAAATGATTTACGAAACCGGTGCTATCTCCCCTACAATATACGGACAAAAACAGAGGTAACATAAAGATTATTAACGAATAGTATCTTTATAATTAAACTTTAAAAGATTTAAAAGAGAACTTACACCTTACATTTAGGCAAAAGAAATACAAATCACAGAAAACATGTTTCTAAATTATTTAAACAAAACCGCTTTATGCAACTGGCAAGCCTTTTCCTTGTTTTTTCATGATACTAAGGAGAGATTTTGCATCAATATCAATTTTCTGCACCATTTTATTATCTACAACCAAAACTTCACCTTCTAAGGCATTTGTTGTACTCGGAAAAAACACCACCGAACTACTAGTTTTTTCATCTATTAAAAGACCTGGCTTATTACCCATTGGAGTACTAACTAATACTGATGTTCTGTTATCTGGTTTCGGATTTATTTTATTCTCAAGCTCGGTTTTATATTTACCGTATCCCGGAATAACATCCAGCATCATGCCTTCAAACCAATTGTAAAATGTTTTAAATCGTGGTAAGGTTGCTAAATAACCAAACACATAAAAAATGAGTAGTAATAGTAAACCTGTTGTAATGGTTAAAGAATACTTTCCGAAAAAATCGTCTAAGTGCAAGTTATGAACAACTATTTTTCCGAGATGACTGACTTTGTACCATAATTTTTCAATAACAATGAAAAGAATAAATATGGGTAACAAATACATCATCCCACTTACAATTTTATTTTTTGGTTTTACTAGACGTTTTTTGTAATCCTTCATTGGTTTTAGGTTGGTTATTTGGTATAAAATTATGAGCTCAAATATCACTTTATAAAATAACTAGATAGAATGATAACCCAGGTATGTTAAAAGTAAATAAAAAAATTAATAATTGGATTTGAAAAACAATTTTATAAGCTGTTTTGCTTCAATTTATTTTTTTCATTTTAGCAAGAAGACAGGACTATACTTGTGATAATATTGAGACATAAAAACGAAAAACATAGTCATAAGTCATAAATTCTAAAACAAAAAAAGCCGACTATAAATAGTCGGCTTTCTCTTATTGTGCGGGCGGAGAGACTCGAACTCTCACACCTCGCGGCACTAGATCCTAAGTCTTTACAAGAATTAAACAATTAAAATCAAAATCAAGTAAAAACACTGATTTTAAGATACTTACATTTTAACCAATATCATATAAAACCATTTAATAACACTAAATGTTGTACCTATGTTGTACCAACCTTAATTTTATTTGAATTATCTTTAAGTATTAAAAATCAACATCATATGTCTTCAAGTGTTAAAGTCGTAATCAGAAAAAAGCCAAATGAGCATAAAGAATATCCTTTAGCTATCCGCATTACAAAAGAAAGAAAATCTAGTTACCATTACATTGGCCAATATATTCTATTGGAACATTGGGATAAAAGAAATAATCGGGTTAAAAAATCCCATCCATATGCAGATAATTTAAACAGTTTATTACTTACAAAAATCGCTGAAGCAAATAAAAGCCTTTTGAACTTACAAGAAGAGGATTGTGATATTTCATCTTCTCAAATTAAAGAAAAACTGTATACCACGCAGTCATTCAATTTCTTTGACTTCTCAAATACATATTTAGAAGAATTAAAAGTAAATAATAAATTGACTAGGTTATCTAGTGAAAAGGCTTATTTGGGAAATTTATTAAAATTTAACAAATCCAAAAATTTAACTTTTAAAGAAATAAATGTCAAATATTTAAATCAGTATAAAACATTTTTAAAATCCAAGAGGTCCTTAAATGAACGCTCAGCAATAAACAATCTTATTTTTATTCGCACCATCTTTAATAGAGCAATACAATTTGAGGTAACCAAACAAGAATTCTATCCGTTTGGGAAACATAAAATTAAAATTAAATTTCCCGAAACTAAAAAGATTGGATTAAACCATGATGAGATTAAAAAAATTGAAGATTTAAAAAACCTCTCCGATAAAGAAATTCATGCAAGAAACATTTGGCTTTTTAGTTTTTACCTTGCTGGTATTAGAGCTGCAGATGTATTTAAATTAAAGTGGAATGACATAAGTGATGGTAGACTTAATTATGAAATGGACAAGAATACTAAAAAGGTTACTTTAAAAATGCCGGAACAAGCCTTAAAAATTTGTAATTCGTACTTAAAACTAAAACAAACCAAAGACGACTTTATTTTTCCAGAAATGAAATTTGCTGATTTCAACAACCCTGCAGATGTACTTTCAAAGATTAAAGCCGCCAATAGAAAAACAAATAAGTACTTAAAATCCATTGCAGTGAAAGCAGAAATTACAAAAAGCCTAACCATGCATATTTCTAGACATAGTTTCGGTAATATAGCTGGAGATAGAATTTCCCCTTTAATGCTACAGAAATTGTATAGACACTCTCATTTAAGTACTACAATCGGATACCAAGGTAATTTCATTCATAAAGACGCAGACGATGCTTTAGATCGAGTTATAAATTTTTAATAATTTCAATCTATAGAATTTGAATTATTTTCTACGTATAGCAATTTAATGACAAAGCAAATGCAATACAAGTACTTAAACATCTTGCAATTATCAAATATTGTTCTGTTTAATTTCGTAATTTATATACATGAAATTATTAGCTCACCCTACTTCCCGATATTTTACGATACTTAATCTGGTAAAACAAAGTTAATTTAATCTTCTTAAATAGATATTAAAATCTACAAATGATATAAATCTTAATTAATTTTCATTTCTATACTCAAAAGGATTTGTATACAATACTTTTTCATTTTGCATTAATCTCTCATGTATATGATAGGTTACATCCATCCAACTGCGTTCTTCACCCCATAGTGGTCTTATCATTTGAGATTCCCAGTTTTCTAATTCGTTTTGTAACAATTGAAATTCTTTAGGATTTCTACTTTCAAGGTTTGTCATTTCCCCCAAATCATTTTTTAAATTGTATAAAGTTGCTCCGTAACCTTGCAAACGAACCATTTTATAATCGCCGACCCTAACTCCAGCTTCTTCTAATTTCCTCCAAAACAATCTATCATGAGGGTTTCCGGACTTTACACCTTTTAAATATGGTAACAAATTCACACCATCTAATAATAAATCATCTGACATTTTAATTTTAGCAGCTGCTATCGATGTTGTAAAAATATCTAATGACGAAGACAACCCTTTAAAGGTTTGCCCTCCTTTAATCTCCTTGGGCCAACTAACAACAAATGGCACCCTATGGCCACCCTCAAATTTATTACCTTTCCAGCCTTTAAGAGGGCCTCCACTTGAACTGTTATTGGCAGCTCCTCCATTATCCCTTAAAAAATATATGAGGGTATTTTGTTCCAAACCCAAATCCCTTAATTTTTGATTTAATTTCCCAACATTTTCATCCAAAGACCAGGTCATAGCAGCCAGTTTTTGTCTAGGATGATTTTTAAACTTTTCCAAATGCTCCTCTTTAGCTTCCATTGGGGTATGAACCGCATTATATGCTAAATACATAAAAAATGGTTGGTCCTTATGCTCTTCAATGTATTTTACCGATTTATCCCCCAAAACATCTGTCATATACCCTTCAAATTTCACACGATTACCATTGTGTTGTAGCATATTATATTTTGAAGGATTTTTCAAGGGAAAATAAGATCTACTTCCTATTTCAAACCCAAAAAACTCATCGAATCCTCTTTGATTAGGATGGTCTGATTTACTAGCTCCTAAATGCCATTTACCTAAGGCTATCGTTTTATAACCATTATTTTTAAAAATATCGGCCATAGTAACAACATCATCTGACAAACCAATATCACCAGAATCTCCATATCCCGTTCCATTGGCCTCAAATCCAAAACGCTGTTGATATTTTCCTGTTATCAAACCGGCTCTTGAAGGGGCGCAAACAGTAGCGCTTACATGAGCATCTGTAAACACCACACCACTTTTGGCCAAATTATCTATATGGGGGGGGGTAGCAAATCCTTGCTACCCATAAAGCCAAAATCGGCATAGCCTGCATCGTCTATAAGAATAACGATAACATTAGGTTGTTTGATTTGACTTGATGGTTTTTCTACTAATGCCTTGTTTTTGCATGATACATTACGAACTAAAAAAAAGAAGAACTTTAAAAATGGAATTCACAAACATTCCGAATTGCCTTTAAAACAAAAGTATCTGTAATTGATAATCCGAACCATACATATTCCTCCCAACAGCACTTGATTCTTATTAATTAATAAGTATAGAACACAAGATAAAACACTTTTTGCACAGGCTTAATAATTTCATAACATTACCAAATAGTACTTTTTATAATTAAAAACACTTATATAAAAACATATAAGAATTATGAATAAGTATTTTTTAGTTGTGCTCATAACGATCACTGGAATCCTTAATGGTGGAGCACAAAACCTACCTAAAACGGATAAAGAATTTAATAATAACGAAAACGACTTTCAATTTGTAGTGGTTAGTGATCGCACTGGTGGAATGCAACCCGGTGTTTTCGCTAAAGCATTGGATAAAGTTAATTTAGTTCAGCCTGAATTTGTTATTTCTGTTGGAGATCTTATTGATGGATACACCAAGGACCCTAAAATTTGGAATGCACAATGGGATGAATTTGATTCGATTGTAAACAAATTAGAGATGCCATTTTACCATGTATCAGGTAACCACGACACTAGTAATGAACTATTATTAGAAGCTTGGCGCGCACGGCTAGGTAAAGATTATTATCATTTTAAATATAAGAATGTTTTATTTTTAGCTATCAATACAGATGAAATTGAAGGCGGTGGATTAAGTCAAACCCAAATCAACTATTTTGAGCAAACTTTAGCGAAAAACCAAGACGTACGTTGGACCTTGTTATTTATGCATAGACCTGTTTGGTCATATGAAGATGATTTAGGCTATAAGCAAATTGAAAAAGCATTAGGTAAAAGACAATACACTTTATTTAGTGGACATCATCACCATTATAGGTACAAAAACCACAATAACATGGAACATTTCACCTTAGCAACCTCTGGAGGTGGTAGTAACCTGAGAGGTGCTAATGTAGGAGAATTTCACCATATTAGTTGGATTACAATGAAAGCCGAAGGTCCAAAAATTGCACATTTAGAACTTTCTGGAATTTATGACAAAAATGTAGTTTTAGAAGCGGATTATGAAGACATTCAAGTCTTACGAAAAGGTAAATGGTTAGAAGTCTCACCTTATGTAAACGCAACAAACACTTTTAATTCGTTTGCGACAGAAATGATTTTTAGAAATGATACTAAACGAAATATGATTATCAAAGGAAAAATTAAAGATACGAATGGATTAACATTTTCACCCAACACTATTTCGGATACGTTATCCCCAAGTACTAGCAAAACCATTCCTTTAACAGTATCCTCCAATTCCAACAATGCATCAATTCAAACATTAAATAACACCCTTACAAATATCACTTTAAACGGTGGATTTTTAAGCGCTTTAAATGATAGTATTTTTATTTCAACTTCCAAAACCTTATTAACCGATTGGAATCACACTCTTCTTAAGACCGAGAACAATATATCTATTGATGGAGATTTAAATGACTGGAATTCATCTGATTTTATAGACGTATTACAACCCCAATTTTTAAAAGAAGATTGGGATTGGACTGGCCCTAAAGATGGGAACTTTAAGTTTTCTCTTTCTCGAGATAATAAGCAATTATACATAGGTATCTCATTTAAGGATGACAAGCTTATTTTCAATAATAATATTAAAGAAAACCAAGATAAATTTTATGTAAATTTAAACTCTTCGAAACAACAAATAAAATTAGAGTTTATTAAAAATTCAAAATCTTCAAGTCCTTTTATTATTTGGAATGAAGGACAATCTAAAAATATCGATGCCATTTTAAAACAAAATTCAAACGAACTTATTTTAGAATTTTCTTTACCCCTTAAAGACATCTTTGATAAAAAAATGGAGGATATGGATTGGTTGCGTGTTAATATCGGAGTTATGGATCACGATCAGATGGAAAATACAAAACCTTCTATTTTATGGTGGAGACCTTTAAATACTTCTCCTCTTAACTATAAAGACAATGGAAAATTTTACATAGAAAAGTAAGGAGAACTCCTTTTAAACATAATTTATAGAGATCATTTTAAGTAAAAAATAACACTTGAAATGATTTCTTATTTAAAAATTAAAATTACTCGGATCTGGACCAATTCTTTCCATTCGATCTAACCCATTTATCATTTCTATTTCTTCAACACTTAATTCAAAATCAAATACTTTAGCGTTATCAATTATTCTACTTTCCTTAACAGACTTAGGAATTGTAATTACACCTCTTTGCAAGTTCCACCTTAACACGATTTGAACTTCTGTTTTATTATATTTAGTAGCCAGTTTATTAATAATTTCTATTTCAAAAATTCTACCTTGCATTAAAGGACTCCAAGCTTGATATTGAATGCCATTGGTTTTACAATACTGAAACAGTTCCTTTTGCTGTAAATACGGGTGAAATTCTACTTGATTAACCATAGGAATAATTTGAGCTGTAGTTTGCAATTCTTCTAACTGCTCTATTATAAAATTACTAACACCAATAGCTCTAACCTTACCTTCATTATACAAAAATTCCAAAGCTCTCCATGTATCTTGAAACTTACCTTTAACAGGCCAATGAACCAAGTATAAATCTAAATAATCTGTTTGTAATTTTTTTAGACTTTCATCAAAAGCTTTCAAAGTATTCTCATAACCTTGATCTGAATTCCAAACCTTACTTGTTACAAAAATATTTTTTCGATCAATTCCGCTTTCTTTAATTCCTTGCCCTACACCTTTCTCATTGTCATAAATCGCAGCAGTATCAATATGGCGATAATTAGCCTTCAATGCATATTTCACGGCATTAATAACTTCATTTCCATCTGCCGACTTAAAAACACCAAGACCAAAATATGGCATTTCAACTCCGTTATTTAATTGAAAACTACCATTTAAATCTGTTAATTTCATATTTCAAAATTTAGTTTATGTATTAAATTGTTGTTACTCTTTGATAGTATTTTTACTCTTAATTAAATATTGAATCATTTCTAATGTATGATAGGTCGATTTCCCTATACTTCCTTTTAGTTCATTGGTTATTGGAATATTATTTTTATCAATATAAAAATATTCCCCACCGTTATCTATATCTGTAAATGCCTTAAAATAAAAATCTTCCAATTTTAATAGTCTCTCTTTATAGAGTTCACCACCCAAAGATAAAGCGATGAGAGCTTCACAATGTTGCCACCAAGTTTTTCTAAAATCTATAACTTCTTCAGACATAACATTTACTTCACTATAAATCCCTTGAGAAAGATTAGCCTCTGGAAAAACAGGTTTACTCAACGTTCTATCTAGAATTTCTATACCTAGGTTATAATATTTCTGTTTTTGTTCTAATGTTAAAAAATCCCATGACTTAGTTCTTAATAGCAACGATGCAAGCTGGAAATTATGTCCTGGAGTAACTTTTATTGCAATATCTTTTGAATTTGAAAATTTAAAAACACTCCAATCATCATTATATTTCAAATTCACCCAGCCTAAATTAGCATTCCAGGCTTGATTATAAATAATGGATAAATTTTCCTTTAAATAAGACTCATATTTTAACTTGTTCACCACGTCTGTGCCCCATAAGTTTTCTAAATATGCTGTAATTGGATACATTAAAGACTGAAGCGATTTACTACCAGAGACTTGACCTTTACTCATATCATAAGCACCGTAAAAGCCCCCATTTTTCTTGTCGTGAAAACGTTCAATAAAATCAACATTTAATTTATTTATATTAAGTAGTAATGTTTCATTTGGATAATGTTTATATAATTCTACTAAGCCGCACAAACCATAAACCTGCTGCCAAACATCTAAGCTATTTGTAATGTCTTTTGTCTTTAACTTTACATCATAAAATGAATTAAAATAATGTCCGACCGAATCTCTACTTACTAAATGATTCATCTGAAAATTATAAGCATTAATTGCTTTATTCAAATTATTTCCATTTGCCTTTGCAGAAGATGACATTCCATAAATTAACCTACTAAGGGCAACATTATAGACTTTATTGGAAACAACTTGCCCTGAATTATCTATTTCGGAATAATAAGTGCCTAATTCAGATTCATAGGCGTTTACTTTAAAAAAAGAGACTAAATTGTTTATTGATTTATTATATTTAGTACTAACATCAACCAGCCCTTTATTTTTTTGTTTTTTTAAATCTTTACAGGAGAATGTCGAGATTAAAAATAATAAAATAAAAAGATTAGGTATTTTATTTATGTAACTACTTAATATTTTCATACAATTCTAGCAATATCATTAAGCGTAATTTATTTTTCTAATTTCTTTAATAACATCCTTCCCACAGCAGAAGCAGATTGTGGATTTTGACCCGTTATTATTCTGCTATCCACAGTAACTTGTTCTTGCCACAGCCCTGCCTTATTCATTTTAGCTCCACTATTAATTAATGCATCCTCTAATGAAAAAGGAACAACATCAGTTAATTCTATTTCAGATTCTTCTTCATTTGTAAATCCACTAACCGATATCCCTTCTAAAAGATTCTTCCCATTACGTAATTTTACATTTACTAATCCTGAAGGTCCATGACAAACGGCACTAACTAAACCACCATTTTCATAAATTGTAGCTGTTATATTCTCTAACTTTTCATTGTCTGCAAAATCCCACATAGTTCCATGACCTCCAGCAAAATAAATAGCACTATAATCTTTAGGATTTACCTCAATTGGCTTAAAAGTGTTTTTTATTTTCTGCTGATATTTGTTATTTTCCAAAAAAGCGATATTAATACTATCATTAGTGTCCATACTAGTTGGATCTATAGGAGCCTCTCCACCATCAGGACTTACAAAATCAATTTCAAATCCCTCCTTCGACAGAATATGCCAAACGTGAGAAACTTCACTTAACCAGTATCCAGTTTTATTACCTGTTTCTCCTAACTCTTCGTGCGAAGTCACAACAAACAAAACCTTTTTAGACTCCTTTATAGTTTGAACATCTTTATTTACTTTTTTTACTTTAGTTTGACAAGCTGTGACCACTATTATAGCCACGATAAACAATATTTTTTTCATAATATGATTACGTATTTAAAATTTAATTTTGTTCAGAATATTCTGGTTTTGATAGAATACTTATAATATCTGTATAGTTATATTTTACTGCTAAATCTAACGGAGTATTCCCGTCTAACCCTTCTAAATTTGGGATCGCTCCAGCATCTAATAAGGCAATTACTGTTTTTGTATGTCCATGCCAAACAGCATCATGTAAAGCAGTATATCCATTATAAGGACCTTGAGCATTTAGTTCTGCTCCGGCAATTACCAAACGATCAATACTTTCTGGATGACCCATATATCCAGACTTATGCAACACCGTTGATTTCATTGTCCAGTCTACAATTCTAGGGTTTGCACCTTGCTCCAATAAAAGTTTCACAATATCACTCTTGCCTAATCTCGAGGCATACAATAAAGGTGTTATCCCCTTTAAAGCTCCATTTAAGGTATGGTCAGCTTTTGCATTAATATCCAATCCATCGCTTATTAACTTTTCAATTTCCGCAATATTATTGTTTTCAATTTCAGTATAAATAGTAGTATTTGATTTATATAAATTCACTTTTTTAATATAATCTTCTATAATCTTTACAATATGTTTATCCCCTGCATTTTCAGCTATAACCTGTGCTGTTAATGTTCCTCGAGCTTCAATCGTATAATTAGCTCCAGCCTCTAATAAGTACTTAACCATAGCCGCATTTCTATACCAACTAGCATCTATTAGTGGTGTATTTCCATTTGTTGGTGATCGCATATCTATAAATGCACCGTGACGAATAAGCAATTCTGCCACAGGTACTACACCGCTTTGGGCTGATTTATGAAGCGCCGTAGCCCCCATCCTGTTATCAAGTATATGAACATCTGCTCCAGCAGAAAGAAGTAAGTCACACATTTGATAATTTCCTAAACCTGCAGAAAGCATTAAAGGTGTATATCCGAGCGCATTTTTCCCGTTAACATCTATACCATGTTCCAATAATCTACTAGCCTCAACTAAATTATTGCTTTTAACAGCCAAGCATAATTCATTAGCTTTTATTTCGAAAACTGATAACAAAAATATAGCGGTAGAAATAATAATTTTAATAGTCATATATATTTTTGTTTTTACTTAATGTTTAATTTATTAATTGTAAACGACAGATTGTCAATATTATCGTTTGCTTCATTTATTCTAGAATTAGTATAATATAATGTGTCTTTATAAATACTAAATGTGTCTGCCCATCTTACATCCTCACCTTCGTAAAACGTTTCAATAGCTCCCTCAACAGGGTTTACTTTCATGATTTTATTATACTCTAAATCACCTAAATAGAGATTCCCCATTTCATCAAAAATCATCCCGTCGGGTGCTGATGTTTTCATAATAAACTTCACGTCGTCTTCAATCTCCTTTTGATTTCCTTTTGCTAAAATATCCGTTGAAACCGCATATAAACTATAACCAGTTAAAGCATGGTAGTATAGTAAATCATTTTTAGTATCTAAGGCAATTCCATCAGAATGAACAGTATTTACCCACTTAGAACCTGAAAAATTTAAAAAATCTGTTTCGGCAAGTGTAGAATTATGATCATTTAAAACCCTAAATGATGTCCCTAATTTTAAATCAACAACAACCAAACCTGCATGCCCCGAATCTGTTAAATAAATTTTACCGCGTTTTTTATCTATACGTAAATCATTTATATAAGAGTCTTTATGAAATGTGCCTTCTTGTAAAATAAAAGTCTTTATATGCTCATTTGTTAAAAGGTCAAACATAAAAACTCTTGGGTTTTCGATTACACCATTAAACAATGGATTTCGGGTATCTAAAACATACAAGTTATTTTCAAAAGCAACTACCGATTGAACCGCTACAAAGACATTCTCGGATGTAGGGTCCCCTAATGTCCAGCTGTTCCATTTTGGGTTAGGAAAGGCTTTGGGCTTACCTTCTTCCACCACCTCGACAACTGAGTTTTCCACACCCTTACGCCATCTTGGAAAATTAGCAAAAATTCGACCTTTATCACTAACTGTTACCCCTGTAACTTGTTGCCCCTTAAAAACTGCAACCTCTTGCTTTTGAGTGCTGTTAAAATTATTCATACAACTATTTAATGTTATTAAACACAATAAGGTTAATACTATATTTTTCATAAGTTTTATTTTTGATAAGCTCCACTAGAATAGGTTAATTCATAACTATGCGTGTATATTTCAAATACAATTCCAAAAGGATCCTCTACATAACACATCTTGAAAGGTTTATCATTAGGATAGTATTCTCTTATAGGCATTCGCTGTTTACCGCCATAAGTTACTATTTTATCAACAAGACTTTCTATTTCCGGATCCTGTATACAGAAGTGAAATAGACCTGTGTTAAAAGGGCTAAATTCAGGAGCTTGTTTAATTCCGTTTGGAAAAGAAAATAATTCTATTCCTATACCATCTGATGTGGCTAAATGTGCAATTTCAAACTCCGTCCAGTCCTCACCTAGAACATCAATACACATTTTACCTATAGCTGTATCTTTTTCCTTCTTTACTTTTGAAGGTTCCATAATTACGTACCAGCCCATTACTTCTGAGTAAAAATTCAATGCCTCTTCTATATTAGGAACTGTTAATCCAATATGAGAAAACGATTTAGGGTAATTTTTATGTGTTGACATACTTTATATATTTAAATAATAAAATTAATCCGTATTAATCGAATACGCAATAACACACCAAAATGTAACATAACCAACCAAAAGAGTTAAATACTGATTTACAATCAATTACAACACGTGTTAAAGTTATGTTATTTCATTTAGTAATCATTTTCAGACCAATGAGAATTAAAAAACAGTGACTGTTATCTAAAACCAGTGAACATTCTAGTGAACACTAAAGGATTATCAAAATTTTAAATACTATATTCATTTTTCAATTTCACTTAGATATTTTAAAAATTCTAAACAACGCATTGATTATTTGAAAGACCACCTTCTCAGGTGGTCTTAAACAAACTACAACCACGAATGGTTACTCAAACAAACAAAATGATATTCTTATTCTATTGAAATAATCTTAAATCCTTT